>NZ_JBFTLD010000022.1:0-45641 GCF_056396265.1 Allobosea sp. 05T422_2
GGTGAAGACCCTGTCCGGCATGGCGAGCGACGAGGTCGTGGCGCTGGCGCCCGATGTCGCCGCTAACGAGGACATCCTCGCGCAGATCGACGATCAAACATCCTGCGTCGTCGTCCAGTCTCCGGACGTCTTCGGCAATCTCCGCGACCTGAAGCCGATCGCCGACAAGGCCCATGCCCATGGTGCGCTTCTGATCGCCGTCTTCACCGAGGTCGTGTCGCTCGGCGCGGTCACGCCTCCAGGCGCGATGGACGCCGATATCGTCGTCGGGGAAGGCCAGTCGATCGGCAATGCGCTGAACTTCGGTGGTCCCTATGTCGGCCTCTTCGCCGCCAAGACGAAATATCTGCGCCAGATGCCGGGCAGGCTCTGCGGCGAGACCGTCGATGCCGACGGACATCGCGGCTTCGTGCTGACGCTCTCGACCCGCGAGCAGCACATCCGGCGCGACAAGGCGACGTCGAACATCTGCACCAATTCCGGCCTCTGCGTGCTGGCCTTCACCATTCACATGACCCTGCTCGGCGAGGCCGGGCTCGCGCGTCTGGCCGAGCTCAATCACGCCAATGCCGTGAAGCTGGCCGACATGCTGGCCGGCGTGAAGGGGGTGAAGCTGCTCAACGACAGCTTCTTCAACGAGTTCACGCTGAAGCTGTCGAAGCCGGCGGCCGAGGTCGTCGAGGCGTTGGTCGAGAGGGGCGTGCTTGGTGGGGTGCCGGCCTCGCGCCTGCTGCCGGGAGCCGGGCTCGACGATCTGCTGATCGTCGCCAATACCGAGATCAACACGGATGAGGATCGGGCGGCCTTCGTGGCGGCGCTCGTGGAGGTGCTGTGATGCTGAACCGTCAGGGACGTCCCACCCAGGCTGCTTCCTCCGTGGATCATGGCCGCGAGACCTTCACCGGCAATCGCGCGCTGCAGCAGATCGAACCGCTGATCTTCGAGATCGGCCATCATGAGACGACCGGCGTCGATATCGAGAAGCCGGCGCCGTTCAAGAGCCGCCTCGGCAAGCATGCGCGCAAGGACGGCATCGGCCTGCCCGGTCTTTCCGAGCCGGAGACGATGCGTCACTACGTCCGCCTGAGCCAGAAGAACTACGGCATCGACACCGGGCTCTTCCCGCTCGGTTMCTGCACGATGAAGCACAATGCCCGCCTCAACGAGAAGATGGCGCGGCTGCCGGGCTTCTCGGACGTCCATCCGCTCCAGCCGGTTTCGACCGTGCCGGGCGCGCTCGAGCTGATGCTGGAGCTCGCGCGGTACCTGATGACGTTGACCGGCATGCCGGCCGTGGCGCTGTCGCCCAAGGCCGGTGCCCATGGCGAGGCCTGCGGGATGATGGCGATCAAGGCCGCCATTGCCGCCAAGGGCGAGGGCGAGACCCGCAAGGTCGTGCTTGTGCCGGAATCGGCGCACGGCACCAACCCGGCGACCGCGGCGCTGATCGGCTTCGAGGTCCGGTCCGTCCCGGCGCGCCCGGACGGCACGGTGGCGGTCGAGGACGTCAAGGCCCTGCTCGGGCCGGACATTGCCGCGATCATGCTGACCAACCCCAATACCTGCGGCATCTTCGAGCCGCAGATCGTCGAAATCGCGGCTGCCCTGCATGCGGCCGGCGCGTATTTCTATTGTGATGGCGCGAACTTCAACGCCATCGTCGGCAAGGCGAAGCCGGGTGACCTCGGCGTCGACGCCATGCATATCAACCTGCACAAGACCTTCTCGACGCCGCATGGCGGCGGCGGCCCAGGCGCCGGTCCGGTCGTGCTGTCGAGCAGGCTGGCTCCCTATGCGCCGGTGCCTTTCATCCATGTCGAGGGTGGTGCGGCGCGGCTCGTGGAGCACGCCGGCGACGCGCCGGCGGGCAATGATCCCTTCGGCCGCATGACCGCCTTCCACGGCCAGATGGGCATGTATGTGCGTGCGCTCGCCTATATGCTGAGCCATGGCGCCGACGGCATGAAGCAGGCCTCCGAGGATGCGGTGCTGAGCGCCAACTACATCCGCGCCGGCCTGTCCGACCTGATGTCGCTGCCGTTTCCCGACCACCCCTCGATGCACGAGGCGCTGTTCGACGATGAGTGGCTGAAGGGCACCGGCGTCACCACGCTCGACTTTGCCAAGGCGATGATCGACGAGGGGTATCACCCGATGACCGTGTATTTCCCGCTGGTCGTCCATGGCGCGATGCTGATCGAGCCGACCGAGTCGGAATCGAAGGCCTCGCTCGACCTCTTCATTGCGACGCTGCGCGATCTGGCCATGGCCGCGAAGGGCAATGACAAGGCCCGCTTCACCGCGGCGCCGCACCATGCCCCGATCCGCCGTCTCGACGAGACGCGCGCTGCCCGGCAGCCGATCCTGAAATGGGTGAAGCCGGAGCCGATAGCAGCTGCGGCTGAGTAAGGATGCTTAATCGATAGGGCAGCGATCGGACGCTGCCCTATCGTCATATCCCCTCGCGGTCTTAAGCATTCCTTGACCATGTGCGAGGATGATTTCCTCGGTGCGTGTTTTCGCACCTTGGGAACAGTCGATGTATCGCTCTTTTGTCCGGAGCTCCGCAGTTGCCGTTGCCGCGCTCGTTCTGACGGTCGGCATCGCTCGTGCACAGGAGCCGAGCTACGGCCCCAACACCTATGACCGCACGCTTGAGGCGCTGATCTCCCATGAGGAGATCGCGTCGCGTGGTGGCTGGCCCAGGCTCGCCGGCAGTGTCTCCGCCCTGAAGCCGGATTCGCAGGGGCCGGATGTCGTCGCACTGAAGCAGCGCCTGATGTTGAGCGGAGATCTGCCGCCGACGGCCTTGCCCGGCGACATCTATGACGCTGCGACGATCGCAGCCGTGAAGCGCTTCCAGGTTCGTCACGGCCTGTCCGATCTCGGAACGGTCGGCCGCCTGACGCTCAAGGCGCTGAACGTTCCCGTTGAAGTCCGGCTGAACCAGCTGACCGCGACCCTGGAGCGGCTGAAGAGCAACGGCTTCGTCTTTGCCGAGCGCTATGTCGTCGTGAACATCCCCGGCGCCAGCGTCGAGGCGGTCGAGAACGGCGTGGTCCAGCGCAAGCATCTCGCGGTTGTCGGTCGCCCCGATCGACCCTCGCCGGTGCTCCAGGCCAATATCACCTMGGTGAACCTCAACCCCTACTGGACCGTGCCGACCTCGATCGTGAAGGCCGACATCATCCCCAAGATGCGCAAGGAGCCCGACTTCATCGTGAAGTCGAACATGCGCCTTCTCGGAGCAGAAAATCGGGAGATCGATCCGGCGACCGTGAACTGGGCAGGCCTGACCTCGCCGTATTTCACCGTTCGGCAGGATTTTGGACCGCTCAACGCGCTTGGCCAGCTCAAGATCGACATGCCGAATACCGAGGCGGTCTACATGCACGACACGCCGAAGAAGACGCTGTTCCGTTCGGATGTTCGCTTCAACTCTTCCGGCTGTGCGCGCATCGAAGGGGTGCGCGACCTCGCCGCCTGGCTGCTCGAAGGCACCGAGTGGACCGAGCCGGTGATCGTGGCCGAGATCGCCAAGGGCGAGCGCAAGGACATCCGGCTGAAGAAGGCGGTGCCCGTGGCCTGGGTCTATCTGACCGGCTGGCAGGGCGCCGATGGGCTGGTCCAGTTCCGCGAGGACATCTATGGGCTGGACACGCCGCAGGGCATCGTCACATCGACGATCCAGGCGCGCAAACCCAAGCCGAAAGTACAGCCCGCCAAGCTCGAGGCGCGTCCGGCACCGGCTGCTCCGAGCCCGGTTGCAGCCCCTGCCAGGGCCGCGACTGTGAAGGCGGTCACCGCCGTCAACTGAGGCGTCAGGGCGCCCGGAGGATCGCCATCACGTCGCTGATGGCCTGGGCGCGCGCCGCGACATCCGTCCCGATCGTCACCTTGCCGTCCGGGCGCTGCGAATAGGCCGCGCGGCGCTCCCGGAGCGGCAGGTCCGGATGGTCGAAATCGTGATAGGCGCCGGCGAAGCCCACGAAGCGCGCTCCGCCTTGCCGTGCCAGCGCCTGGCAGGGCGCCGCTGGTGTCCAGTCATCTGCCAGTCCCTGAAGGATCGTCGTCGGCACCCGAGCGCGCCAGCCGCGTTTCAGCAGGACCCTGCAGCCAGGATAGAAGGCGATGATCGCCCGAAACCCTCCGGGGCCCGCGGCCGCGCGATCGGCGGCGACATGGAGCGCTGTCGAGCCGCCATTCGACCAGCCGATCAGATGTATCCCGGCGGGTTTGGCGAAGGGCTGACGGGCGAGCCAGTCGGCGGCGCCGAGGGCATCGCTGGCGCGATCCGCCGGCCGCAGCGCACGTTCGCGGTCATTGCAAAGCGCTACGATCCCGCGCGGGCGAAAACTGTCGGGCAGGAGCACGAGGAAGCCAGCAGCGACCAGCCTGGCACTCCAGTCGCTCTCGCGTGCGCTAAGCCCTCCAGAGGCTCGCCAGAGGCCGCTGCAGCCGTGCAGGGCAACCACGGCGGGGAAGGGGCCTCTTCCAGCGGGCTTGGCGATCCAGCCGGTCAGGACGGTGCCGTCGCGTGACGAGAACGAGACCTCCTCCATTGCGCGGGCCGGCATGGCGCAGGCGAGCACAACAATCGTGGCCAGTGCCAGGCGAGCGATCAGGATGGGGCCTCCATCTCGGCGAGGTTCTATGTGCTCGGCCGAATCCGGCGCGCGCAGGATGTGAAAACGACAACGCCGCAAACCCGGAGGTTCGCGGCGTCGCATTCCCTGGCTGAACTGATCGCTCAGTTCAGCTTGGATTTGATTTCCTTCAGACCGGTCGCGAACAGGCTTTCGGCAGCCTTGCCGCCCATCTGGCTGCGCAGGATGCCTTCGGCGGCCAGCGTAGCGGCCTCGGCGGCGGCAGCGCGGACTTCCGCGGCAGCCTCCATCTCGGCCTGCGCGATCTTGTCCTCGGCGGACTTGGTCCGGCGGGTGACGAAATCGGCGAGCTTCTCCTCAGCCTCGGTGGCAAGGCGGATCGCCTCGTCCTTGGCTGCGGCGACGATCGCCTCGGCTTCACCTTCGGCAGCCTTGCGCTTCGCCTCGTACTCGGCGAGCAGCTTGGCAGCCTCCTGACGCAGCCGGCGGGCTTCGGAAAGCTCGCGGGCAATCTTCTCGCCGCGCGAATCGAGTGCGCTCAGAAGCGACTTGTGGACGCCAAAATACCCCAGAATGCCGAGGAAGATGACGAGGGCAACCGCAACCCAGACGGTATCCATGGTTCGGTCTCCTCAGGCGCTCAGGACGGACTTGACCGCGGCAGCGGTCTCGGCGTCGGTGGGGCTCTGACCCGTCAGCTTGCCGACGATCTCGGCGGCAGCGCCGGCAGCGATCGTCTCGACATGCTTCATCGCGGCGGTCTTGCGATCCGCGATTGTCTTCTCGGCGGCTGCGAGCTTGGCGCCGAGCTCCGCTTCGGTTGCGTGACGCTTGGCATCGGTCTCGCGAGCGCTGGCGGTGCGAGCCTCCTGAGCGATGGCCTGGGCGTTGCGGCGGCTTTCGGCGAGCGCGTGCTCATGGTCCTTGGCGACGGCCTCGACCTTGGCGTGGATCTCGGTGGCCTGGTCGAGATCGCGAGCGATCGTCGTGCTGCGTTCGGCCAGAACCTCGCCGACACGCGGCAGGGCGATCCGCGACATGAGCCAATAGAGCGCACCGAAGCTGATCGCGAGCCAGAAGATCTGACTGGCGAAGAAGGTCGGGTCGAAGGGGGGGAAAGCGCCCTTCGCGAACGCCGTGTCGGCCGAAACCGCCATAACGCTGGCGGCGGCTGATACGACCCCGATGCGCTGTGCGCGGGAAGCGCGAACCTGCATGGAACGCCTCTGAAGGTTGCGTCAACGAATGACGGCTCCGCGGCGCATGATAACGCCTGCGGAGCCGCAGTGAATGCTCGTCAGACGACGAAGAGCAGAACGAGCGCGACGACGAACGCGAAGATGCCGAGACCTTCCGCGAGCGCCGCGCCGATGAAGGCGCGCGGGAACTGACCGTCGGCAGCCGACGGGTTGCGCAGGGCGCCGGACAGGAAGTTGCCGAAGATGGTGCCGACGCCGATAGCGGCGAGGCCCATGCCGAGGCTGGCGAGACCAGCGCCGATATACTTAGCTGCGACGGGATCCATAGTCTTTCTCCGATGTAAAACAGTTGAGAGTGGTGGAAGGGTGAAGTCTCGCGAGCTCGCCCGGTCAGTGTCCCGGATGGAGAGCGTCGTTGAGATAGACGCAGGTCAATATCGTGAAGACATAGGCCTGCAGAAAAGCGACGAGGAACTCAAGCGCGGTCAGCGCGACGGCCAGGAACAGCGGCAGCGGCGCCAGTGTGGCGTAGATGCCGGCGCCGGTCAGGGCGACGACGAAGCCGCCGAAGACCTTGAGCGCGATGTGGCCGGCCAGCATGTTGCCGAACAGGCGCAGGCTGAGCGAGATCGGCCGGGACATGAAGGAGACGGCTTCGATCAGGACCATGAAGGGCAGCAGCCAGCCCGGCACGCCTGACGGCACGAACAGGCCGAAGAAATGGCTGCCATGCTTCGTGATTCCGTAGACCAGCACGACGGTGATCACGAGGAAGGCGAAGGCCGCCGTCACGATGATCTGGCTTGTGACGGTGAACGAACCCGGGACCATGCCGAGCATGTTCGCGGTCAGCACGAACATGAAGAGCGAGAACACGAAGGGGAAGAAGCGCATCCCGTCCCGACCCATCACGCCTGTGATGGTGGACGCGACGAACTCGTAGAGCATCTCGGCGAGCGACTGCAGGCGGCCTGGAACCGTCGCCCGCTGGCTGGAGCCATAGATCATGATGGCGGAGATCACCGCGACGGCCACCACCATGAACAGCGAAGCATTGGTGAAGGACAGATCGAGGCCGAACGGCCGCAGGCCCAGGATCGGCTTGATCTCGAATTGGTGGATCGGATCGATTCCGCCGCCAGCCGCCATAAGTCACCCCTAAATTGCCCCGGTTCGGGGCACTGCAAACACATTCAACGTTCCGGTTCGCCGCCCTTCGGTGAGGAAGGGCGCGTTCCGAGCCGATAGGCGGAGCGCAGGCCGGCGATGGTTCCGATCACCAGGAAGGCGATCAGCAGGAACGGCGACGTTCCCAACCACCGGTCGCCGAAATACCCGATCAGGGCACCAGCGATAACGCCGCCAGCCATATCCGTGGCCGCGCGAAAACCTGATGACATCGCGCCAGCAAGCGCTTTGTCGGGACCCGCCTTCTCTGAATCCGCCTTTTCGGCGGCTTCAGCACGCCCGAGGGCGGCCTTCAGCGAGTCCAGTCTTTCCCGCAACTTCGGATCGGAGCCGTTCGGGTCGGATTCAGACATCAGCAACTCCCTTCCGACCGTGTCATGGCCACGACCGCGTCCGAAATTGCCACGAACCTGTCCGGACCCGCAGGCCGAGCCGTTGTCAGCGCGTTTCCTTTATTGTCCGCTCCGGCGACTGTCAAGGCATGGGGATTGGTGTTAAGTTGTTGAAATTATTTGATATTAGTGCTTTGTGCGGCATTCTTGCCGCATTGCGAACCCGAATGTGGCTTTTTTTCAGACGGCTTCGCGGATTTGTTCCGCTGTTGCGAGGTCGACCGAGACCAGTTGGCTGACCCCTCRCTCGGCCATGGTCACGCCGAACAACCGTTCCATGCGCGCCATGGTAATGGGGTTGTGGGTGATCAAAATGAAGCGCGTCTCGGTATTTCGGGCCATATCGTCGAGCAGATCGCAGTAGCGCTCGACATTGGCGTCATCGAGCGGCGCGTCGACCTCGTCGAGCACGCAGATCGGCGAGGGGTTGGTCAGGAACACGGCGAAGATCAGGGCGGTCGCGGTCAGGGCCTGCTCGCCGCCGGAGAGCAGCGTCATCACCTGCGGCTTTTTGCCCGGGGGGCGCGCGAAGATTTCCAGCCCCGCCTCGAGAGGATCCTCCGAGTCGACCAGCCGGAGCTCGGCCGTGCCACCGCCGAACAGGATGCCGAACAGACGCTGGAAGTGTTCGTGCACCACCTCGAACGCGGCCAGCAGCCGCTCGCGGCCTTCGCGGTTCAGCGCGCCGATGGCCTGGCGCAGGCGCCGGATCGCCTCGCTCAGGTCGTCGCGCTCCCCTGTCAGGCCCGCGCGCTTGGTCTGGATTTCGACGAGCTCGTCCTCGGCACGCAGGTTCACAGCGCCCAGACGTTCGCGTTCGGTCCTCAGGCCTGCGAGGCGACCTTCGATTTCGGCGGGATTCGGCAGCGCTTCGCCCGGCTTGATCAGAGTCAGTTCCTGGAGCCCGGCGAGCCCTGTCTCGAGCCCGTCCTCGATCTGCCGCTCCACATCGACCAGGCGCTGTCGGGCTGCCTCCAGGCGCGCCTCGGCGGAGGCGCGGACCTCGCGTGCACCAGAGAGGGTTTCCAGGGCCGCTCTGGCCAGCCGATCGGCCTCAGCCTGGGCGGTCTCCGCCGTGGCCAGGCGGTCAGCCGCCTCGCGGCGTGCCGTCTCGGCCGCCTCGATCTCGCCGACCAGGCGCCTGCGCTCGACCAGGAAGGTGTCCGGTGCGTCGAGCAGCGCCTTGCGCTCGATCTCCGCAGTCGCGATGCGCCGCTTCGTCTCGTCAGCGGTCTGGGCGCTCGCCCTGGCTCGTTCCTGCCAGGCCCGGATATCGACGAAGATCGTGGCGCGGCGTCGCTCGCGAAGCTCCGCCTCTCGCGCCAGGGTCTGGACGCGGGCACGCGCATCCGAAGCGGCTGCGCGCTGTTCACTGAGGACGGCGCGCGCCTTCAGGAGGACGCTTTCGAGCTCGGTCGCCGGCGCCAGGGCGGCGAGCGCCTCTTCGGCTGCAGAAGCCTGGGTCGTCGCTTCCGCGATCGCCTGGCCCAGGCGGGCGACGGCCTCATCGAGAGCCGAGCGGCGCGCGGCTGTCTCGCCGGCCTTGCGCTCGGCGCTTGCGAGCCGCTCTCGGGCCTGATCCAGATCGCGGCGGGCGAGCCGCACGGCTTCGACGGCGGCCGTTTCAGCCTGCGCGGAGGCGCGAACCGTCTTGCTGGCGGTATCGAGGCCCTGCCGCGCAATCTCTGCAGCTTTGCGCGCGGCCTCCGCCTMGCGTTCGAGGTCGCCAAGGCGATTCTTTTCGGCGAGGCGGCGGGCCGCTGGGGATGGGGCCTCCGCCGCGCTGGTGAAGCCGTCCCAGCGCCAGATGTCGCCTTCGCGTGAGACCAGGCGCTGGCCGGGCTGCAACGAGGCGCGAAGCCTCGCGCCCTCTTCGCGCGGCACGATGCCGACCTGGGCCAGGCGCCGCGCCAGGGCTTGCGGACCGCGCACATGCCGGGCCAGCGCCTCGGCGCCATCGGGAAGGGCAGGGTCCCCCGCAGCATTGCCCATGTCGCGCCAATGAGCCGGGGCAGCAGTGTCGGAGGCGGCGTCGAGATCGTCGCCAAGGGCCGCACCAAGTGCGGTCTCGAACCCTTTCGTGACGCTGATCGCTTCGAGGATCGCCGGCCAGCGATCGCCGGCCGCCGGTGCCAGAAGTTTCTGCAGCGTGCGGATTTCCGTGTCGAGGCGCTGGGCTGCGCGATCTGCCTCGGCCAGCGGCGCGCGCAGCCGGGTCTCTTCTTCTCGGGCTGCACCCAGAACAGCTCTTGCGCTGGCTGCCGCCGAATCCATCTCCAGCATGGTCTCCTCGGCCTGAGCACGCGCGCCCGTCAGCCTGTCGAGTTGAGCCGCGGCATCATCTGCGTCGAGCGCGGCAAGGTCGCGACGCAACCTGTCCTGCTCCGCGACATTCCTGGCCTCGCGGTTCCGGGCGTCACGGAGCGTCCGCTCCATGGCGTCGCGGCGGGCCGCGAATTCCGACAATCTGGCCTGTGCCGTGGAATGCTCACCCTCTGCCTGAAGCAGGATCGCTTCGGCCTCGGCCAGCGAGGCTCCTGCAGCCTCTCCCACGGTCGTGGCCGCGCTGGCTTCGCCGGCAAGCGTCTCATCCTCTCCGGTCAGCCGCGCGAGACTTTCGGCGGCATCGTCGGCGAGCCTGTCCTGGCGCGTCAGATCGCTCTGCAACTCGGTCAGGCGCTTGCCAAGCTCGTCTGCGCGTAGCTTGGCGCGTCTGTTTGCCGCCTCGAGCTCATCAAGGCCGCGCTTCAGCCTGACCAGGGCGGCGGCTGCGGCGGCCTCGGCCTCGCGTAGCGCCGGCAGCGCATGCGCCGCGACGGCCTGATGGCGTGCCGCTTCGGCCTGGATGCCTGTCTGTTCGGCAACGCCGCGGACCGCCGCTTCCAGGGCCCGATCGGCAGCGGCCGCATGTTCGCGCGCGTCGCGATGGGCGATCAGGGCGAGCGTCGCCTCGGCACGGCGGATGTCGGCGGCAAGGCTGCGATAGCGCCCGGCCTGCCGCGCCTGCCGCTGCAAGGCGTCGACCTGCGTGCCGATCTCGCCAAGCACGTCCTCCAGCCGCGTCAGATTTTCTTCCGCCCCCCTGAGTCGGAGTTCGGCCTCGTGTCGGCGGCTGTACAGGCCCGCGATGCCGGCGGCGTCTTCAAGGATGCGGCGACGCGATTGCGGCTTGGCGGCGATCAGTTCGCTGATCTGCCCCTGCCGCACCAGGGCCGGCGAGCGGGCTCCGGTCGCCGCATCGGCAAAGAGCAGTTGCACGTCGCGGGCGCGCACCTCTTTGCCATTGACGCGATAGGTCGAGCCTTCCTCGCGCTCGATCCGGCGGGTCACTTCGAGGACATCGGTATCGTTGAAGGCCGCGGGAGCCTTGCGGTCGCTATTGTCGAGGGTGAGCGCGACTTCGGCCATGTTGCGGCCGGGACGTTCGGAGGATCCGGCGAAGATGACGTCGTCCATGCCGGACGCGCGCATGTTCTTGAACGAACTCTCGCCCATCACCCAGCGCAGGGCTTCGACGAGATTGGACTTGCCGCAGCCATTGGGGCCGACGATTCCCGTCAGGCCTGGCTCGATCAGGAACTCGGACGGCTCGACGAAGGTCTTGAAGCCGGTCAGCTTGAGGCGCGTCAGATGCATCGACGCGCCTCATCGTCCAGGGTGGCAGGATGGCGCGTGGGCTTAGCCGGCCAGCAGCGGCTCGAGGATCTTGTCGAATTCCGCGATCGAAAGCGCACCTGCACGCTTTTGCCCGTTGATGAAGAAGGTCGGCGTCGAGTCGACGCCAGCCTTGGCCCCGCGATCCTTCACTTGTGTGACGGCGTCATAGATATCCTGCCGTTTCAAGCAGGCTTCAAAAGATTCCTGTGTGAAACCGGCCTGCTTCACCATCGCGGCCAGCGCATCGACCGGCTTCTCGGTGAAAGCCCAGTTGCGCTGCTGATCGAACAGCAGATCCGACATCGGGTAGTATTTGTCGTTGCCGTTGCAGCGCGCCAGCATGAAGCCCGCCGTCGCCAGCGGATCGAGCGGGAATTCGCGCAGCGTGAAGCGCGCCTTGCCGGTGTCGATATATTTCGCCTTCAGCGCCGGCCAGGTATCGCGGTGGAAGCTCGCGCAATGGCTGCAGGTCAGCGAGGCGTATTCGATGATGGTGACCTTGGCGTCGGGCTTGCCGAGCCAGACATCGCCCAGAGGGCCGGCGACAGCGAGGTCGGCAGTCGCGGATTGCGCCCGGGCCGGAGCGGAACCCAGCATCGCGGCGGCTGCGATCCCGGCCGCGCCGGTCAGAAGCTGTCGCCTGTTCGTCATCGTGCAATATCCTAAGGGGCCAAATCGGTGTCGGGACCATAGTGGCCAACACGAATGTGGCAAGATCGGTTCACGGGGAATGACGGCTTCCTCACGAAGCCGTGTCATCTCGTGGTGGCGGATTTCTGAGCGACGCCCAGGCCGAGCCGTTCCAGCGCGGCCCGCAGTCCCGGGTCTTCGATATGGGCGACCTGCTGCGCGATCCGCCCAACGAGGGCCGGGTCGGGCGGCGGAGGCGCCGGCTTCTGCTGCGGGGCCTCGACCGGTCCCTGTTTCAGCACGAGCTTGCCGACGGCACGCCAGCCGAGATGGGTGTTGACCCGCTCGAGGACCACGGGCCCGAGTTGTTGCATGTCGAGCGCGAAGGCGCCCTCGACGCGCACCACGAGCGTTGCCGGTTCCGATGTCTCGCCGGGCGCCGGGCGTCGGCGCGGCCAGTCAATCTTGAGCGGCCGCGATCGTGCTGCCAGCCGCTCGCCGACAATCTCCGGCCAGTGCGAGACGATGGCGCGCCCGGCAAAACCCTGGGCGGCGAGCGCCGGCGCAAGGCAGTCATCGATCAGGTCGGCGAGGGGTTTGGCAGCCATGCTCTATTCTGGGACCGGCGCATCGGCGCGACAAGGGCAGAAGCTGTATCAGCTGTTCCGGTGACGTCGCCACTCCTCGGCGCTGATCTCCCAGATTTCCGAAAGATGCCGGCCGCCGACATAATCGCGCATCTCGGCCCGGATGACGCGCATGCCGCCACTCTCGGAGATGCGGCGGGACGCGGTGTTGTCGGCGGCCTTCGGCACGCGCAGCACCGAACGCCCGAGGACATCGAACCAGAAATCGGTGACGGCGGCGGCCGCTTCGCTCATCAGCCCTTGTCGCTGCCAGGGCAGACCGAGCCAGAAGCCGCGGTTCTCGTCCTCGCCCTCCCTGAGCGAGATCAGGCCGACGAGTTGGCCGGGCTCGCTCTTCAGCCGCAGGCTCCAGTGCCATTCCGTACCTTGCGCCATTCCTGGCACGGCGACCTCATGCAGATAGGCGAGCGCGCCGTCGGGCGGGTAGGGCCAAGGCACCCGCCTGGTGAGATAGCGCACGATCTCCCAGTKCGGAAACAGCGCCTGGATCGCTGGTGCGTCATCGAGCGTCAGCGGCTTGAGGATCAGGCGGCGCGTTTCGAGGGCGGGGATGGCTTGCGTTGCTGTCGACATGGTCGTTCGCCGTTACGAGCGCGCTTGCCGCAGCGCGCGTGTCATGCGGGTGGAATCCCCCCAAGTCGATAGCCAGATCAGAATTTCGGTCACCATCGCAATGGCGGATTGCAGCATCGTCTGCAGCGAGTGTCTTGCTTCGCTGCCGAGCTGCATTTCGGCATGATGAAGATGCGCCAGCTCTTCCTCGCGGATGCTGTTGATGACGGCGTGGAGATCGGCGTCTCGGCCCTGTAGGAAATGCATTTGTTCATCGAGATGACGGTGTACGGTCTCTTCCACCGCTGCGGTGCAAACCCAAATCGCGCGTCGCCCCATCAATGCCGTCATCAAGCCGAGCAGCGAGCCACCGAGACTCCACAGCTTCATGATCCGGCAKGGACGTKAACCGCGTGCCGGCATGGCCGCATAGAACCTGACGCAATGRTCGATTTCGTCGGTGAGCATCTGCTGCAAAGCCGGGACGATGTCGGGCGTGAGCCGCTTCGCCACTGCGATCTGCGCGGAGTAGATGCGGATCGCGCCGTATTCCCCGGCATGGTTCACGCGCACGATCCGCTTGATCGTGAGGGCGTCGCGGGGTGAAGGGCTCTCCGGCGATATGGTCATGTGATCGCGGGAGCTCAATGACGTTAGCATCTTGGACGTTAGCATCTTGCGGCTGGGGGACGGCACGCTAAACCGGGGACATGACCCTCGCAATGCGCGCCCCTGCTGCGACTGCCGCCGATCTCCTGGACTGGTACGATCGCCACCGCCGTGTCCTGCCTTGGCGTGCCTTGCCCGGCGAGAGGGCCGAACCCTATCGCGTCTGGGTCTCAGAGATCATGCTGCAGCAGACCACGATCGCGGCGGTGAAGCCCTATTTCKAACGGTTCATGGCACGGTTCCCGACGGTTGGGGCTCTTGCCGACGCGCCGAGCGAGGAGGTCATGCAGGCCTGGGCCGGCCTCGGCTACTACTCGCGGGCTCGCAATCTGCATGCTTGCGCCAAAGCGGTCTCGGCGCTGCACGCGGGTCGCTTTCCCGATACCGAGGAAGGCCTGCGCGAACTGCCGGGCATCGGAACTTATACGGCAGGCGCTGTCGCAGCCATTGCCTTCAACCGGCCGGCGGTTGCGGTTGACGGCAATGTCGAGCGCGTCATGACCCGTCTCTTTGCAATCGAGGATGCTTTGCCGGGGGCCAAGCCCTTGATCAGGGAGCGCACCCTGGCCCTGTTGCCGTCGGAACGACCGGGCGATTACGCGCAGGCACTGATGGATCTCGGCGCCACGATCTGCACGCCGCGCTCGCCAGCCTGCGGCATTTGTCCGTGGCAGGCGCCGTGCGTCTCACGGGCGGCGGGGACACAGGAGACCTTTCCGCGGAAGGCGGCGAAGAAGACTGGGGCAACCCGCTACGGGGCTGCCTTCGTGCTGCTGCGCGAGGATGGCGCGGTTCTGCTGCGGACGCGGCCGGCCAAGGGGCTGCTTGGAGGCATGGCGGAGGTGCCGACCGGTCAATGGAGCGCGGATTACCGCCTCGCTGACGCCTTGCAGGATGCTCCGCTTCCGGCGCAGTGGCGCAGGCTGGCAACGCCCGTTCGCCATGTCTTCACCCATTTTCCGCTGGAGCTCACGGTCCTTGTCGCGCGTGCCCCGCGGGCGACGCCGGCGCCGCAAGGCTCCCGCTTCACCCCGCTGGCGCGGCTCCGTGACGAGCCGTTCCCGGCGGTCTTCCTGAAAGCGCTCGAGGCAGGGCTCGAGGCGCTCAGGCCGCTGCCATCTGCGCCCTGATCTCGCCGCGCAGTGAATCGAGCAGCGTCAGCCCTTCCGGGCGCTCGACATGCCAGAAGGTCCAGCCATTGCAGGCGGGTAACCCCTGGGCCAGCGCTCCGACCTTGTGGATCGAGCCGACAGCCGGGCCAAGCAACAGCGTGCCATCGGCCCGGATCGTCGCCTTGTGGCGGCGTTTCTCGTCGACGACACTCTCACCGGCCTTGACCAGCCCGGCCTCGACCAGGCTGAGGAAGGGCACGCGCGGTTCGCTGCGCTTCGAAGGCGCGGTGGAGAACGATTCGGGCGGCAATGGCTGGACAGCGGCGATGCGCTTGCGCGCCGCCTCGGCATAGACCGGGTCGCGTTCAAGGCCGATGAACCGCCGACCGAGAGCCTTCGCGACGGCACCCGTGGTGCCGGTGCCGAAGAACGGATCGAGGATCACGTCGCCGGGGTTGCTAGCCGAAAGCATGACGCGGGCCAGCAGGGCCTCCGGCTTTTGAGTCGGATGCACCTTGGCGCCGGACGCGTCCTTCAGACGTTCCTCGCCGGTGCAGAGCGGCAGATACCAGTCCGAGCGCATCTGCAGGTCGTCATTGCCGCCCTTCAACGCCTCGTAATGGAAGGTGTATTTCGAGCTTTCGCCGCGCGCCGCCCAGATCAGTGTTTCATGCGCGTTGGTGAAGCGCCGGCCGCGGAAGTTCGGCATCGGGTTGGCCTTGCGCCAGACGATGTCGTTCAGCATCCAGAAGCCGAGATCCTGCAGGATCGCGCCGACGCGGAAGATGTTGTGATAGGAGCCGATCACCCACATTGCGCCGTCCGGCTTCAGCACCCGCCGGCAGGCGGTCAGCCAGGCTCGCGTGAAGGCGTCATACTCGGCGAAGGAGGCGAACTTGTCCCAGTCGTCGTCGACGGCATCGACGAGGCTGTCGTCAKGCCTGCGGAGATCGCCGCCAAGCTGAAGATTGTAGGGTGGATCCGCGAAGACGAGGTCGACGCTTGCCGGAGGCAGGCGGTCGAGCGCGGCGATGCAGTCGCCGACGACGACCTGATCGAGCGGAAGATCAAATGAAAGGCTCGAAGCCTTCATCCGAGACTGCAGCGCAGGCCGTCCGGTACGCGAAACCTGAATCCGGACGGCGGCGCTGGCAGTCCMGGTACGCGAGGTACCCATGACGCCGAACCATTTACGCAACTTCAACAGTCGCGATCTTGGGGGAGTCAGGGTAAAAGCCGGGTTTCCGGGTTGAAAAAAATGCGTCTCGTTTTGGGGCTGCAGTTTTTGCCTAGTGCATTGGCAAACCAGCTGAATCCGGATCGGGTGTTAAGAAACGGCTAACGTGTCGCGGGCATCGCACAACCGCTCAGCGCCGCCAGACGCCCTTGATCGGCGCGAAGGAAAAACGGTGCTCCGGGCACGGGCCGTGGGTCTGTATCGCGGCGCGATGCGCGGCCGTGCCATATCCGGCATGCCCGGCAAAACCATAGGCCGGATAATGCGTCGCCAGGCGCGCCATCATCCGGTCGCGGGTCACCTTTGCGATGATCGATGCGGCCGCAATCGAGGCCACGCTGCCGTCGCCCTTGATGATCGCATCGCAGGGGCAGGGCAGAGTGGGAGGGTCGTTGCCATCGACCAGCACATGCCGCGGCTGGACAGGCAGACCGGCAACCGCGCGCTTCATGGCGAGCAGCGTCGCCTGCCTGATGTTGAGCGCGTCGATCTCCTGCGCTGTGACGCTGCCGATCCCGATACCGAGCGCGGCTTTGGCGATCTCCCCGAACAGCGCTTCGCGCCTTGCGGCGCTGAGTTCCTTCGAATCGGCGAGGCCAGCCGGAATCAGGCCGGGGTCGAGAATGACGGCAGCCGCCACCACTGGCCCGGCCAGCGGCCCGCGTCCGACCTCGTCGACGCCGGCCAATGGCCAGAATCCTTGCTCAATTGCGTGCGCCTCGCGGCTGAAATCGGCGGCCATGCCCGGTCCAGGAAAGAAATCGTTGCCGGGCTTATGCCGGAAGGCCGTCGTMTAGAACAGGCTGAGCTGTGCCTTTTCCTTCTCCGGCTTCAGGAAGAGGTCGCTGCGCAACCGCAACCGCGTCGCGTTGAAGCCGAGGCGTTCGGCTGCCATTTCGAAGCGCCGCCCGATCATCCAGGCATAGGGACCGGAACCGACCTGACGCTGGCCCCAGGCCGAGTCGTAATCCTTGCCGCCGCGTGTCGAGCGGATCAGCGAAACGACATGGCGCAGCTTGTCTGGATGGTGGGTCAGGAGCCAGTCCTGGACGAGATCCTTCACCTCCAGCGGCAGCCGCAGCAGCACGTAACCGGCCTCGCGCGCCCCGGCGGCCTTGGCGGCGTCGAGGATGCGCTCGATTTCCTGCTCGTTGATCGCGGGGATGATCGGCGCGACCAGCACGGTCACCGGAATGCCGGCATCCGACAACCGCTTGATCGTCTCCAGCCGCTTCGCCGGCGCGGCGGCGCGCGGCTCCATGCCGCGCGCGATCTTGGGATCGAGCGTCGTCACCGAGATCGCGACCTTGGCGAGGCCCTGCGCTGCCATCGGCGCCAGGATGTCGATGTCGCGCTGTACCAGTGCCGATTTCGTGACGATGCCGACCGGGTGGCGGAAGCGCGCCAGCACCTCCAGGATCGAGCGCATGATCCGCAGCTTCTTCTCGATCGGCTGATAGGCGTCGGTATTGGTGCCGATCGCAATGGTGCGCGGCTGGTAGGACGGTGCAGACAATTCCTTCTCGAGCAGCAGCGCGGCGTCGGGCTTGGCTGTCAACTTGCTCTCGAAATCGAGCCCAGGCGAAAGCCCGAGATAGGCATGGCTCGGCCGCGCGAAACAGTAGACGCAGCCATGTTCGCAGCCGCGATAGGGGTTGATCGAGCGGTCAAACGAAATATCCGGCGAATCATTCCGCGTGATGATCGTGCGCGCTTTCTCGATCGCGACTTCGGTCTTGAAGGCTGGTAATTCGCCGAGAGAGCCCCAGCCATCATCTTCGGCGACGCGCTGCTCGGTCTCGAAGCGTCCGCCTGGATTGATCGTTGCCCCGCGCCCGCGCCGTCGTTCCGGATCGATGCGGTGGCCGGCATAGGCGAGGGGGTCAGCCGGAGCGACACGCGCGGATGCCGACAGGGTTTCGCCGTCATGCCGCCTGAGCGGCTGGGCTGCGATCGGTCGCGAACTGGGTCTGGCTTGCTGCATGGCGCTGAGCCGTTCCTGAGAGGGCCGTAAGAATCGGCGTTTCCGTGACCATCAATGTGAACATATAGGGAACAAAATGCAAGTGGCGGGATTGCGGCATGTTGCGCTGCGTCATAATCAATGGGCCATGCTTACAGCCGTCATCAGGGCCGACGGACCGGCCAGAGCACTCGCTGCGACTTTTTCCGCGCTGATCCCGGCCGTTGCCGAAGGTTTCCTCGGCCATGCCGTGGTCGTCGATGCGGATGGTGAGGGGGAGGTGGAACGCCTCGCCGATGCGACGGGTGCGACCTATGTCAGGGCGGCCGTGCCTGAAAGCTGGCATGCCGGTGCCGCGCAGGCGCGCGGCGATTGGCTGCTTCTGTTGAGCGCCGGGGACATCCTGCAGCCAAACTGGATTCAGGCGACCGAGCGCCATCTGCTGCTGGCGCCCGACAGGCCGGCCCTGTTGCCGCTGAGCGGGGTTGCTGCGGCGCTCAAGGAGCGCGCCGCGCTGTCATTCGGCCCGCGTCGGCTGCGGGCCGGCCTTGTGGTGCCGAAGGGGCTGGTTCTGGCCGGGCGGCTGAATGCCGCGCCGCGGCGTCTCTCGGTGCGCCGGGAGCGTGCCGTATCCTGAGACGCAAGGCATCGGCCCGAAAGGTGGATCGCGGTATTCGGGGAAAGCCGACGCAACCCCAGAAGGTGAGATCGGATCGGATACGAGATCGGGTCCGATGATCTAAAGCTGGTTCGTCCGGAAGGTATCGCAGCTTTGCAGCGAGCCGGACTTGAAGCCGGTCGTGAACCAGCGTGTGCGCTGCGCCGACGAGCCGTGGGTGAAGGAATCGGGCACGGCCACGCCTTGCGAGGCTTGCTGCAGCCGGTCATCGCCGATCGCCGCCGCCGTCCGCATCGCCTCGTCGACATCGCCCTGGTCGATTCGGCCCATCGCCTGGACATTATGCGCCCAGACGCCGGCGAAGCAGTCCGCCTGCAGCTCGACCCGCACTGACAGCGCATTCGATTCGCGCTCCGAGATGCGCTGTCGCAGCTGGTTCACCTTGGGCAGGATACCGAGCAGGTTCTGGATGTGATGGCCGACCTCGTGGCCGATCACATAGGCATAGGCGAAGTCACCACCACCGCCGAGCTTGCGCTGCATCTCCTGGAAGAAGGAGAGGTCGAGATAGACCTTCTTGTCTTCGGGGCAATAGAACGGCCCCATCGCTGCCTGTGCCGTGCCGCACCCCGAGCGATCGATGCGCGAGAACAGCACGAGCTTCGGCGGTTCGTAGCGGCGGTTCGCCTGCTGCGGCAGGATCTTGGTCCAGATATCCTCGTTCTGCGCCAGCACCGCCGAAACGAAGCGACCCATTTCATCCTGCGGCGGGCCTGAGGCCGGGCGGCTCTCCTGGGTCGGAGCACTGCGCCCGACCCCGAGCATTTCGGCGCCACCGATCAGGATGCGCGGATCGATCCCGAGAGCCCAGCCGACAAGGCCAAGCACGACCATAGTTCCGATGCCGACACCGCCGCGCCCGCCGGGAAGCCCCGCGAAGCCGCCGCCGCCATTGCGCCTGTCCTCGAGATTCTCGGACTGGCGATAATCTTCCCAACGCATGGCGGAGTCCCCGTCTAGTCCCGAGCAATCTCGTGGAGAGAGGCCCGGAACTCAAGCTATTCGTCAACCGGCTCGCGCGCGGGTGGTTCCCCAGGTTCTTCCTGTTACCTCAGTGATAGCCGCTGTCGGCCCTCACCTTGCCGCGGAAGGTCCAGTAGACGAAGGCCGTGTAGAACAGGATCATCGGCAGCAGGAAGCAGACGCCGATCAGGACGAAGATATGGGAGGACGGCGCTGCGGCCACATCCCAGATCGTCAGGCTCGGGGGCACCAGATAGGGATAGTTCGAGATCGCGAGTCCCAGGAAGCAGAGCAGGAAGATCGCGATGGTGAAGGCAAAGGGTGTGAATTCGTGCTGCCCGTGCAGCCGCTTCCAGACCATATAGCCGCAGAACGCCGTCAGGACCGGGAATGGCCAGAGCAGCAGCAGGTTGGACKGCGTGAACCAGCGTTCGGCGATGCGCGGATGTGCGTAGGGCGTCCACAGCGAGACGATCACAGCGAAAGCCATCAGACCGAGCAGGAGCCATTTCGCCTGGCGCCGTGCCCTGTCCGCGACGGCACCTTCCGTCTTGAAGACGAGCCAGGTCGCGCCGAGCAGCGCGTAGCCGACGACGACGCCGACCCCGCACATCACCGAGAACGGCGTCAGCCAGTCGAAGGGGCCGCCGGCAAACTCGCGGTTGCTCACGGTGATGCCCTGGATCAAGCCACCGAGCACGAGGCCCTGAGCGAAGGCCGCAAGGGTCGAGCCGAGCCAGAAGGCAATGTCCCATTTCCTGTGATGCGGCTTGGCGACCCAGCGGAATTCGAAGGCGACCCCGCGGAAGATCAGCGCCAGCAGCATCAGGATGATCGGTGTGTAGAAGGCCGGCATGATGATGGCGTAGGCGGTCGGAAAGGCGACCCAGAGGCCGCCGCCGCCGAGCACGAGCCAGGTTTCGTTACCGTCCCAGAAGGGCGCGACCGAGTTCATCATCTGGTCGCGTTCGCCCTCGTCCCTGGTCGTCGGGAAGAGGATCGCGATGCCGAGGTCGAAACCGTCGAGCACGACATAGAGCATCACGGCAGTACCGATCAGGACGGCCCAGATGACGGGGAGATACCATTCCATCTCAGCTCTCCCCTCAATTCGCCGGCTGGATCTTGTCGTCGCCGGGATGCCCGTCGCCGAACAGCACAGAGGCGTCATCCTGCGTCGCCTTGAGCGTMCGCTGCGAAGGCTGCTCCGGTGGGTCCGTGGCGAGGAGAGCGTCGGGGCCCTTGTCGATCAACCGGTTCATCAGCAGGATCCCGGCCGCAAAGACCACGGAATAGACGCAGACGAAGAGCGCGAGCGAGATTGCGACCTGCATCGCCGTCACCGGCGAGACGGAGTCGACCGAACGCAGCACACCCGTTGCGAGCCAGGGCTGGCGCCCGACCTCGGTCACGAACCAGCCGGCGAGGATGGCGACGAAACCGAGTGGCCAGGTGTATTGCGCCAGCCAGAGCCAACGTCGTGCTTCGAACACCTTGCCACGTGACCAGAGATAGGCACCGAGCCAGCCGAAGCCGATCATCAGGAAGCCGATGCCGACCATCAGCCGGAAGGCGAAGAAGGGAATCTTGACGGGCGGCCGGTCCTGCGGCGCGAAATCATTCAGGCCGGGAAAGAGAGCGCTCATGCTGCCATGGGTCACGAGGCTGGCGAGCCCGGGAATCGCGATTTCGTAGCGGTTGATGCCGGCCTTCTCGTCGGGCCAGGCGAAGAGAACCAGAGCGCCGGGCTTCGACGAATCCCAATGCGCTTCGATCGCTGCGAGCTTCGCCGGCTGGTATTTCGCCGTGTCCTCGCCGTGCTGGTGGCCGATGATGGCCTGGATCGGAGCCGTCAGGGCGATCATCAGGATCGCCATTCGCACCATCGTCCTGGCAGGCTCGATGCTCGTCCCGGCCAGGAGATGGCGCGCTCCCGTCGCCAGCACCACGAAGGCGGTGGTCAGATAGGCCGCCGTCATCATGTGCATGAAGCGCAAGGGGAAGGTCGGATTGAAGATGATCTGCAGCCAGTCGACCGGATAGGCGATGCCGTCGCGCATCTCGTGGCCGGTCGGATACTGCATCCAGCTATTGGCCGAGAGAATCCAGAACCCCGACAAGGCCGTTCCGGCGGCGACGATCACCGCGGACAGGAAATGCAGCCAGGGCGGAACGCGCTTCCAGCCGAACAGCATGACGCCGAGGAAGGAGGCCTCGAGGAAGAAGGCGCTCAGAACCTCGTAGCCGATCAGTGGACCGATGACGTTGCCGACCACCGTCGAGAACCGGCTCCAGTTCGTGCCGAACTGGTAGGACAGCACGATGCCCGAAACGACGCCCATCGCGAAGGAGACCGCAAAGATCTTGGTCCAGAACCGGGCGAGCAGGTGAAACTTGTCGTCGCCGGTCTTCAGCCAGAGGCCGAGCAATGTCGCGATATAGGCGGAAAGCCCGATGGTGAAGGCGGGGAAGACGATGTGGAAGGAAACCGTGAAAGCAAATTGAATACGCGAAAGCAGAAAAGCGTCGATTTCCATCGCAAGGCTCCGGCCGGCACGCCGCACGAGCGGCTTGAAACGACTCTGCCCGCACAGCATCGTCGCTGCGCGGCAATTTAGTCAAATCCGAAACTGCGCGAGGGGCCGGAATGTCGCAGAGGCAGGGCTGCGTTGTCGCAGGCGAATACTTTAGCTGGCTGCGTCGAGCGCTGTCCTGAGCGCCCGCATGTCGCGCCAGGCGAGGCGTTTCTGCAGGGGCTGGCGCAACAGATAGGCGGGGTGAAGCGTGGCGAGGGCGCGGATGCGCCTTGTGCCCATATCGTACTCGGTCCACTTGCCGCGCGAGGCGAGGATGCCGGTGAAGCCGAGCAGGCCCTGGGCAGAGGGGCCGCCGATGCAGACGAGGATATCGGGATTGGCGAGTTCGATCTGCCGCTGAATGAACGGCAGGCAGATCGCGACCTCCTGCGGCGTCGGCGTGCGGTTGCCGGGCGGACGCCAGGGCAGAAGATTGGCGATGTAGACATGTTCCTGCCGGTTGAGGCCGATAGCCGCCAGCATCCGGTCGAGCAACTGGCCGGAGCGCCCGACGAAGGGCAGGCCGAGCCTGTCTTCATCGGCGCCGGGGGCCTCGCCGACGAACATCACGCGCCCCTCCGGATTGCCGTCGGCGAAGACGAGATTCTTCGCGGTCGCCTTGAGCGCGCAGCCCTCGAAGCTGGCCAGTGCCTCCTTCAATTCGTCGAGCGTCTTGGCCTGCCCGGCCAGCAGGCGCGCGCTCTGCATGGCCTCGTCGGGCGCCGTTGCGTCGGCCGCGATGACGCGCGCGGCAGGAACGGCACGCAGAGGATTGCGGCGTGCTGCAGGCTGCGTGGCGGCAGCTTCGGCGGCCTGTGCGGATTCGGCGAAATGGTCATGCGGCGTCTCGTCGAGCATCTCGGTGACGCCCATCTCGGCGTACCAGGCAATGAGTTCGACGGGATCGTGGCCAGCAGGGATCATCCCGGCGTCTTAGCACGGTCCGGCGCGGCTTCGCGACACCTGTCGGGCGGCTGTCCCGGCTCCGCGTGCTCGCCAGAGCGGTCAAACGCGGTTGCAAATTGGAACGTGGGCTCGGATAGAGGGGTTCCAATCTGGTTTCGGTTTGGCTTGAGCCAGAGAGTGTGATCGTTCATATATAAACTATCGCTGTCGAGGCGAAAGTTGTTGGCGGAGGGCAGGATGGAACTCGAGGAAGCGCAAAGCACCCCGCGCGAGAGCATGGACTATGACGTCGTCAYCGTCGGCGCAGGTCCCGCTGGTCTCGCAGCCGCCATTCGCCTGAAGCAGCTCGACGAGGCCATCTCGGTGGTCGTGGTCGAGAAGGGGGCGGAGGTCGGCGCCCATATCCTCTCGGGCGCGGTTATCGATCCGATTGGTCTCGACGCGCTGTTGCCTGACTGGCGGCAGGACGAGGCACGCCCGCTGACCACGGAAGTCAGCGAGGACATCTTCTATTTCTTGACCGAGCCGAACGGAATCCGGCTGCCGAATTTCGGCATGCCGAAGCTGATGAACAATCACGGCAATTTCGTCGGCTCGCTCGGGCTGGTGACGCGCTATCTGGCGACCCGCGCCGAGGCGCTGGGTGTCGAGATCTATCCGGGCTTCGCGGCCGCTGAGCTTCTCTTCGATGAGAAGGGCGCCGTCACTGGTGTCGCCACGGGCGACATGGGGATCGCCAAGGACGGCACGGTCTCCGAACGCTTCACCCGCGGCATGGAGCTGCGCGGGCGCTATACGCTGCTCGGCGAAGGAGCGCGCGGCTCGCTGTCCAAGATCGCGATCCAGCGCTTTGGTCTCGACAAKGATCGTGAGCCCCAGAAATACGGCATCGGCCTCAAGGAGATCTGGCAGGTCAAGCCGGAGAAGTTCCACAAGGGCCGGGTGCAGCACTCCTTCGGCTGGCCGCTCGACGGCAAGACCGGTGGCGGCTCGTTCCTCTATCATTTCGACGACAATCTCGTCACCGTCGGCTTCGTCGTGCATCTCAACTACGAGAACCCGACACTCTCGCCCTTCGACGAGTTCCAGCGCTTCAAGACGCACCCGATGATCCGGGACGTCTTCGAGGGCGGCAAGCGCCTGTCCTACGGCGCGCGCGCCATCACCGAAGGTGGCTGGCAATCCGTGCCGAAACTCAGCTTCCCGGGCGGGGCATTGGTCGGCTGCGCGGCCGGCTTCGTCAACGTGCCGCGCATCAAGGGCAGCCACAACGCGATCCTGTCCGGAATGCTGGCGGCCGAGCATCTCGTGCCGGCGCTGGCGGCGGGACGCGCGCATGACGAAGTCAGCGAGATCGAAACCAGCTGGCGCGCGTCTCCGATCGGCCGCGACCTCAAGCCGGTCCGCAACGTCAAGCCGCTCTGGTCGAAATTCGGGACGATCGGCGGTGTTGTGCTCGGCGGCATCGACATGTGGCTGAACCAGCTCTTCGGCTGGTCGCCTTTCGGCACGCTCAAGCATGGCAAGCCGGATTACGCGACGCTGAAGCCACTGAGCGAGGTGACGCCGATCACCTATCCCAAGCCGGACGGCAAGCTCTCCTTCGACAAGCTGTCGTCGGTGTTCCTGTCCTCGACCAATCACGAGGAAGACCAGCCCGCCCATCTGAAGCTGACCGACCCCGCCATTCCTGTGGCGAAGAATCTGCCGCTGTATGGCGAGCCCGCCCGGCTCTATTGCCCGGCCGGCGTCTACGAGATCGTCTACAAGGACAACGAGACGAAGAGCGATCCGCGCTTCGTCATCAACGCGCAGAACTGCGTGCACTGCAAGACATGCGACATCAAGGATCCCGCCCAGAACATCACCTGGGTGGTGCCTGAGGGCGGCGGTGGCCCGGGTTACTCGAACATGTGATGAGTCGGCGACGGTGACCGGTGCGATAAGGAGGCCGCGCCCTGCCAGGGCGGCGGCTTGTCCTGCCGAAATGGTCACTTGGCCCCGGCGAGGTGCGGTCGATGATCGCGGCGACCGAGCGAACGATCGTCTCCCTGGGATGATCCTGGGCGAATCGTCGCCACAGAGCCGAGAGATGCAGCTGCAATGGTGATGGCGTGCCGAACTGCAGCGTGACGTGATTGAATTTGTGCGCTGCACGACGTGATTGCAGTGGTTGTTGCATCCTTGCTACGGAGGCGATCTGCGCCGGCTTTGCGGCTTGCCGGGGCGCCCGGAAACGGCCATCTTGCGCGCCTATGCGAAGCGGTCACGGTCGCGCTGAATGGACCCAGCCCCTGTGCCACACGAGGCAGCGGACCGAGGGAGAATAGCAGTCGTGACGTTTCGAATGAACGGCCGAGGGGCCGGCGCGACATTGGCCTTGGCCTTGTTTGTCGCGCTTCATGCCGGGGCCGCTGCGCAGGCCACCACGCAAACCAATACGCCGACCCGCACCACCGAGCCGCTTGAGCCTGCCGAAAGCCTTGAAGGCAACTATCTGGCCGCGATCGTGGCCRGTGCCGGCCGAGACCTTGGCGCGGCCTCGGTCTTCCTGCGGGAGGCGATCAAGGGCGATCCGAAGAACAACGATCTGCTGGAGCGTGGTTTCGTCGCCTTCCTGGCCGATGGCTCCATGGATGACGCGTTCCGCGCCGCCGAGAAGCTGGTGCAGCGCGACCCGAGCAACGGGCTGGCGCAGCTCGCGATCGGCATTCGCGCCATCAAGCAGAAACAGTATCAGACGGCGCGCAATCACCTGCAGCGCGGCGGGCGCGGGCGTTCCGCCGACATCACGGCGACCTTGCTGTCCGCATGGTCCTATGCCGGCTCCGGCCAGACCAACCGCGCGCTCGAGACGCTCGAGCGGCTCAAGGGCGAGCCTTCCTACAATCTCTTCCGCGACTATCATGCCGGCCTGATCCTCGATATCGCCGGCCGCAAGGCGGATTCCGAGCGCAGGCTCAAGGCGGCCTATGAGGCCGAGAAGACGACGCTGCGTCTCGTCGATCTCTGGGCTCGCTTCCAGACCCGCTCCGGCGATTTCGAAGGAGCTGCGGCAACCTATGGCGCCTTCGACAGGCTCCTGCCGAATCACCCCATCGTGCGTGACGGATTGACCCGGGTCGCCGCCAAGGAGCCGCTTGCCCGCTCGGTCGCTACGGCGCAGCAGGGTGCAGCCGAAGTGCTCTACGGCCTCGCCAGCGCGGGGAACCGCCAGGGAGACGAGGCCGCTGCACTGCTCTATCTCAGGCTCGCCCTCTATCTCGACCCCAATCACGATCTCGCCGTCCTGACGCTCGGCGACATCCTGGAGCGGGCCAAGCAGCTCGATGATGCGGTGACGGTCTACAACCGCATGCCGCCGGGTTCGCCGCTGGCCTCCAATGCCGAGATCCAGTCCGGTCTGGCGCTGGAAGCGCTTGGCAAGTCGGACGAGGCGGTGAAGCATCTCGAAGCGCTGATCGCAGCGCGTCCTGACGATGTCGACGCGCTCTCGGCGCTCGGCAATGTCTACCGCTCACGCAAGCGCTTCGCCGAGGCTGCCGACACCTATGACAAGGCGATCGCGAAGCTCGCTTCGCCGGGCCGCTCGAACTGGGACCTTTATTACTTCCGTGGCATTGCCCGCGAGCGCATCAAGCGCTGGGCGGAGGCCGAGGAGGATCTGCGCAAGGCCCTCGAACTGATGCCGGAGGCGCTGGGGCGCGAGCGGGCGCTGGTGCTCAACTATCTCGGCTATTCCCTGGTCGATCAGCATCTCAAGCTCGATGAAGCGCTGGGCATGCTGCGCCGGGCCGTCGAACTGCGCCCGCGTGACGGCTACATCACCGATTCGCTCGGCTGGGCTTACTACCGGCTCGGCCGCTATACCGAGGCGACCCGCGAACTCGAGCGCGCGATGGAGCTGCGGCCCTCCGATCCGGTGATCAACGATCATCTCGGCGATGTCTATTGGCGCGTCGACCGCAAGCTGGAGGCGGTCTTTCAGTGGAACGCCGCCCGCGATCTCAGCCCGGAGCCCGAGGATCTGGTCAAGATCAAGCACAAGATCGAGAAGGGGCTGGAGGAGGCCCCGTCGGCCAATGCCGCCGAGCCGAAGGCGGATGGCGGCTGACCGATGCATTGTGATGCGGTGACGGACCTCGCGTGCCTGTTGCGCTGACGACCCGCGCTCGCGCCAAGGTCAATCTCGATCTGAAAATCCTCGGCCGTCGCGCCGATGGCTATCACGAGCTGAAGAGCCTCGTCGCCTTCGCCAGTGTCGGTGATTCGCTGGCGCTGGAACCGGCTTCAGGCCTCGGCCTGACGATCGGTGGTCCGCAAGGCACCAGTCTTGTCGCGGATGATGGGAATCTGGTTCTCCGTGCCGTGCAGGCGCTGGCAGACGAGCTCCCCGGACTGCGAACCGGACATTTCCACCTCGTCAAGCGTCTGCCGGTCGCCTCCGGCATTGGCGGAGGCTCGGCTGACGCGGCAGCAACCTTGCGTCTGCTGGCAAGGCTGAACGGGCTCTCGCCTGCCTCGCCTCAGCTGCAGCGCGCTGCCATCAGGGTTGGCGCCGATGTCCTGGTCTGCCTCGAGTCGCGCGCTCGCATCATGGCCGGGATTGGCGAGCGCCTCGGCCCCGCACTGTGCCTGCCGCCGCTCTTCGCCATTCTGGTCAACCCGAATGTCGCCGTCGGCACCGCAGACGTTTTCCGTACGCTCGGACTTGCGCAGGGGCAATCTTGCCCGGCCGCAGTGGAATCGGGCATCGGTGCGGCGGAGCGCTTCGCTGCTGCCCCGGACCTGCTTGCGGCGCTGCATCGGACCGGCAACGATCTCGAAGCCCCGGCGGCTCAGGTCGCGCCGATCATCACCGACGTCCTGCAGCGGCTGTCCCGGCTGCCGGGTTACCGGCTCGGCAGAATGTCAGGCTCGGGCGCGACCTGCTTTGCCCTGTTCGACGATTGCCGGCAGAGCGCTGCCGCTGCGAAGCTGCTGGCGGATGAGCGGCCGGATTGGTGGATCAAGCCGACCCTGCTGAGATGAGGTCCGCGGGCTGCTCAGTGCGCCCGCGCCACGCTCAGTACGCCCGCGCCACGCAGAAATCGACCGTCTCGTTCAGCGCCTGCTTCATCGGCGATGAGGGGAAGAGGCCGAGCGCATCCTTCGCCATCTTGGCGTAGTGCTGGGCCCGCTCGATCGTATCGTCGAGGGAACGGTGACGGCGCATGATCGCCTGCGCCTCCTCGAGATCRCCGTCCTTGATCTCGCCATCCTGCAGCGTGCGGCGCCAGAAGGCGCGTTCGGTCTCGTCGCCGCGCCGGAAGGAGAGCACGACCGGCAGGGTGATCTTGCCCTCGCGGAAATCGTCGCCGGTGTTCTTGCCGAGCTTGTTCGCGACGCCGCCATAATCAAGCGCGTCGTCGATGAGCTGGAAGGCGATGCCGAGATTGAGCCCATAGCTGCGGCAGGCGGCAGCATCGGCCTTGGGTGATTCGGCGATCACCGGCCCGACTTCGCAGGCCGCCGCGAACAGCTCCGCGGTCTTGCCGCGGATGACGGCGAGGTACTCGTCCTCGGTCGTGGCTGTGTTCTTGGCCGCGGCGAGTTGCATCACCTCACCTTCGGCGATGACGGCGGCTGCGGTGGAGAGAATATCGAGCGCGCGGAGCGAGCCGACCTCGACCATCATCTTGAAAGCCTGTCCGAGCAGGAAGTCACCGACGAGCACGCTCGCTTCATTGCCCCAGACCATCCGGGCCGCGAGCTTGCCACGGCGCATGTCGCTCTCGTCGACGACGTCGTCATGAAGCAGCGTGGCGGTGTGCATGAACTCGACGCTGGCCGCGAGCTTGACATGACCCTCGCCCCGATAGCCGCAGAGCGCGGCCGTGGCGAGCGTCAGCATCGGCCGCAGGCGCTTGCCGCCCGACGAGATCAGGTGGTTGGCGACCTCGGGGATCATGGTGACGTCCGAGCCGGTGCGCGACAGGATCATCGCATTGACGCGCTCCATGTCGGTGCGTGTCAGGCCCACGAGACCCTCGATGCTGGCCTGTCCCTGTTMCTTGTCCTCGAAGGGTACGACGACGCCCACGCTGCTCACTCCGGCCGATTTCAGCTTTGTTGCATTGCCACAACCGTTGCATGGGTGGCCAGCCCCCGCAATCGCACTTTGACGCCGCACCCGCGAGTCCAGGGCCGAAAATGGCTTGCGCGCAGACCCTGCCTTCGTCTCCATGACACAATGCACGAACTCGTCCGTACCAATGACCTTGTCCTGCTTGGCGCCATCGAGGCGCTGCTCGCATCCGCCAATCTCGATTGTCTGATCGCCGACCAGCACATGAGCGCGCTTGAGGGCATGACCGGAGCCTTCCAGAGGCGCCTGCTCGTGCGCGAGGTGGATCGCCGAAGGGCCCGCGCGCTTTTGATCGAGGCGGGGTTCGGCGCCGAGCTGCGCGATGAGTGATTCGGAGACGGATCTCGGCGAGATCGTCGAGGATCGATTGCTCGATGGCCGTCTGATTCTTCGTCAGCCGAAGAAGGGGCATCGTGCCGGCACGGACGCGATTCTGCTCGCTGCGGCGTTGTCGGAAGACGAGACAGGCCCGCTGGCCGATTTCGGCGCTGGCGTCGGGACGGTCGGTCTGGCCGCGGCGATGCTTCGGCCGGAGCTGACGGTCACGTTGATCGAGCGGCATCCCCGCCTTGCGGCGCTGGCCGAGCAGAACATCGTCCTGAACGGCTTCGGCGATCGGGTCAGGCTCGTTGCGGCCGATGTCGGGGCCGGTGCCGAAGCCAGCCTTGTGCCAGCAGGTTTCGCCTGCGTGGCAATGAACCCGCCCTTCTTTGTAGACGATACGGTGAAGGCGTCGCCAGTGAGCAACCGGCGAACGGCGCATGTCGCCGATCAGCCGTTCGAAATCTGGTTGAAGGCAGCGCGCCGGCTGCTCAAGCCGCGCGGACGCGTCGCGATCATTCATCGGGCCGAGGCGCTGGGGGCTATTCTGAATGGGCTGGAAACCGGCTTTGGTGGCGTGGCCATCCGCCCCGTGCACGCCTCGGCCGACCGGCCGGCGATTCGCATCATCGTCACGGCGACGCTGAACAGCAGAAAGCCGGCAGCGCTGCTGCCGGCCTTTGTCTTGAACGGGCCTGATGGCCGCTTCACCGAACTCAGCGAAGCGGTTCACCGTGGCCGGGCACTGCTCGGCTAAAGCATCGGCCCGAAAAGTGGATTGCGGTTTTCGGGAAAGCCGATGCGAACACAGAAGGTTAGATCACCGGCCCGAAAAGTGGATCACCGCTCTCGGGAAAGCCGATGCAATCACGGACGGTGAGATCAGCGGCAGATCCGCTGCTGCTGCACGACCCAGCGCGAGCCATCCCAATAACGGAACGGGCGGAAAAAGCAGCGCGGGCGGTAATACGGACCGCCATAGCCGTAATAGGGCTGCGGACCGCCATAATAGGGCCGACCGTAATAGGGGCGCGGGCCCCAACCCGGGCCATAGCCGTACTGGACCTGCTCGTAGCCATGATCCGCCTGCGCGGCTGCRCTCAAGCCGAGGGTGACGACCTAGGCCGAGGCCGGGGCGCTGGCGATGACGCCGCCGCCGAGGCTGACCGCTGCCGCGACACCGAGAAAAGCTTTGCGAAGCATGGCGTGGATTCTCTCCCCTGCCTGGCGCCCGCGGCCCTTGCCGCGCGGTCGAACACCAATTCGGTGAAGATGCTAACGCTCAAAAACTGAACGGCGCGACACCGCGCCGTTCAGCTATCCTTCATCGGACCGCCACATGGCAGCCACAATTCACGCCGCGATCAGCGGCAGACGCGCACCGAACGCATCACCCAGCGATAGCCGTTCCAGACGCGGCGGTTACTGTAGAAGCAGCGCGGACGATAGACCGSGCGGCCGTAATACGGGCGGCGCGGGCCATAATAGGGACGCGGGCCATAGTACTGCGCCTGCTGGACCAGATCAGTCGGAGCCTGCGTCGTCTGCATCGTGCCGGTGCTGACCGGTGCGGCCGTTGCGGGGGCGACGGTGAAGGCCGCGAACATGAGGGTGAGCGCTCCGAAGAGAGCGGCAATGAAACGTGATGACAGCATTAAGCTACTCCTGCTGGCTGACGCCGCCGGCCCGTCTCGAGCGCTCGCCCCGAACGCCGCGGACTGTACGGTTGCTGCGGAGATTATCCCGCCGATCATGAACGAATGCTGTCCGCGTCGGTTCCATGGTCATGCGCGGAATGCTTGACCGCGCGCCGTGGCTGCCCCTAAGCACGCCGCTATTCTTAGATTGTCTGGAAGGCTCAAGCTCTTGGCCGGTGCTCCCGTCTCCGATCCGATGAACCCGACCCGCTCGTTCCAGGGCCTGCTGCTGACCTTGCAGCGCTTCTGGGCGGAGCGCGGTTGCGTCGTCCTGCAGCCCTACGACATGGAAGTCGGCGCCGGTACGTTCCACCCGGCGACGACGCTGCGCGCGCTCGGTCCCAAGCCCTGGAAGGCTGCCTATGTCCAGCCTTCGCGTCGGCCGAAGGACGGCCGCTATGGCGAGAACCCCAACCGCCTGCAGCATTATTACCAGTTCCAGGTCATTCTGAAGCCATCGCCGCCGGATCTGCAGCAGCTCTATCTCGACTCGCTCCAGGCCATTGGCGTCGACATGGGGCTCCACGATATCCGCTTCGTCGAGGACGATTGGGAGAGCCCGACACTGGGCGCCTKGGGGCTCGGCTGGGAGTGCTGGTGCGACGGCATGGAGGTGAGTCAGTTCACCTATTTCCAGCAGGTCGCCGGCGTCGAATGCGCGCCTGTCGCGGGAGAGCTGACCTATGGGCTCGAACGTCTCGCCTGCTATCTGCAGGGCGTCGACCGCATCATGGATCTGAATTTCAACGGGCTCGAGGGTGAGGATCGCGTCAGCTACGGCGATGTCTTCCTCCAGGCCGAGCAGGAATTCTCGCGCTATAATTTCGAACATGCCGACACGGCGATGCTGTTCCGCCACTTCAACGATGCCGAGGCCGAGTGCCGGGCGCTGCTCGCCGCGGGCGAAGCCGGGGAGGGAGCCAATGATCCGCGCCACTCGCTGGCGCTGCCGGCCTATGACCAGTGCATCAAGGCCAGCCACATGTTCAACCTGCTCGATGCGCGCGGGGTGATCTCGGTCACCGAGCGCCAGAGCTACATCCTGCGCGTGCGTGAACTGTCCAAGGCCTGCGGTGCGGCCTGGCTGAAGACCGCCGGCGGGGGAGCGAACTGATGCCCGATCTCCTGCTCGAACTCTTCTCGGAAGAGATTCCCGCCCGCATGCAGCGCAAGGCGGCGGAAGACCTCAAGAAACTCGTCACCGATGCGTTGGTCGAACGCGGCCTCGTCTATGAGGGCGCCAGGGCCTTTGCGACGCCGCGCCGCCTCGCCTTGCACATCGCTGAACTACCGGTGCGCGGCCGCGATATCCGCGAGGAGCGCAAGGGGCCGCGCGTGGGCGCGCCCGACGCCGCCGTCCAAGGGTTCCTGAAGGCGGCAGGGCTTGCCTCGCTCGACCAGGCGACCATCGTCAGCGACCCCAAGAAGGGCGATTCCTACGTCGCCATCATCGAGAAGCCGGGGCAGGAGACGGTCGCGGCCATCGCCGAGATCGTCCCGCACGTGATTCGCAACTTCCCTTGGCCGAAATCGATGCGCTGGGGCAAAGCCTCCGCCGCTGGCGCCAGCCTGCGCTGGGTGCGCCCGCTCCACTCGATCCTCTGCACCTTCGGGCCGGAGACCGAGGAGCCCGAGGTGGTCCGGTTCGAGGTCGACGGCATTGCCTCTGGCAACACGACCTATGGCCACCGCTTCCATGCGCCCCAGGCCATAACGGTCAGGCGTTTCGACGATTATGTCGCGCATCTGGAGAAGGCGAAGGTCGTGCTCGATGCCGACCGGCGCAAGGAAATCATCCTCACCGACGCMCGGAACCTCGCCTTCGCGCAGGGGCTGGACCTCGTCGAGGATGAAGGCCTGCTCGAGGAGGTCGCCGGCCTCGTCGAATGGCCGGTCGTGCTGATGGGCGCCTTCGAGGAGCGCTTCCTCGAGATTCCGGGCGAGGCGATCCGCGCCACGATCCGCGCCAACCAGAAATGCTTCGTGCTGCGTGACCCGGTGACGGGGGCGCTCGCCAACAAGTTCATCCTGGTCTCGAACCTGAACGCCAGCGATGGCGGCAGCGCAATCGTCGCCGGCAACGGCCGCGTCGTGCGTGCGCGCCTCTCGGACGCGGCCTATTTCTTTGCGACGGACAAGGGCTCGCTGCCCGATCTMGACACGTTCAGGGAGAGTGCCGGGACACTTGGCCTCGACCTCGCCAAGCCGCTCGACCAGCGCATGGCCAAGCTCGACAAGCTCGGCGTCGTCTTCCACGCCAAGCTTGGGACGCAGGGCGCGCGCGTGCAGCGCATCGCGGCGCTGGCTCGCGAGCTGGCGCCGCTCGTCGGTGCCGATCCCGCTMTCGCCGAACGCGCGGCGAAACTCGCCAAGGCCGATCTGCCGACCGAGATGGTCGGCGAGTTCCCGGAATTGCAGGGGCTGATGGGCCGGAAATATGCCGAGCTGCAGGGCGAGAACGCTTCTGTCGCGGCAGCGATCGAAGAGCACTACAAGCCCCTCGGCCCGTCCGATCGTGTGCCGACGGACCCGGTCTCCGTTGCCGTCGCCCTGGCCGACAAGCTCGATACGCTGGTCGGCTTCTGGGCCATCGACGAGAAGCCGACCGGGAGCAAGGATCCCTACGCGCTGCGCCGTGCGGCGCTGGGTGTGATCAGGCTGGTTGTCGAGAATGGGGTACGGCTCTCGCTCGCCGGTGTCGCCCCAGATCCAGACCTCGTCTCGTTCTTCCACGACCGCCTGAAGGTCGTGCTCCGCGATGCCGGGGCGCGGCATGACCTGGTCGATGCCGTGCTGGGCGAAGGCGCATCGAACAGCGACGATCTCCTGCTCATCACCCGCCGCGTCGACGCGCTCAGCCGCTTCCTCGACACCGAGGACGGCGTGAACCTGCTCAGCGGTTATCGCCGTGCGGCGAATATCCTCAAGGCCGAGGAGAAGAAGGACGGCGAGGGCGCTTTTGCCGCTGCCGCCGATCTCCAGCTCATCGCCGATGCCGGCCTGATCGAGGAGAAGGGGCTCGCCGTTGCACTGGCCCAGGCGACGCCGAAGGCCGAGGCTGCCGTCGCCAAGGAGGATTTCGAAGGTGCGATGGCTGCGCTGRCCGAGCTCAGGCCCTCGGTCGATGCCTTCTTCGACAAGGTCACGGTCAACGATCCCGATCCGGCCCTGCGCGCCAACCGTCTCAAGCTGCTCAACCAGCTGCGCGAGGCGACGCGCGCCGTGGCGGATTTCTCGCGGATCGCAGGCTAGCGCGCCCCACGGCTCGCCATTCCGGCGAGCATCCGCGCCTCGCGACAGGCATGGTCGGGTCAGTCCCGATTATGCCGAAAATGGCGGTGAAAGCTCGGGATAAGCKGGCGCTCGGCCCCTGAAACGGAACCAATTCCCATCCTGCGACGTTCTGTCCTGCAGAGAAACCGTGCCGCGAACGCCTCGCGCACGGCCTCCGGGGGGCCGGCAAGCGGCCGCGATAAAGGATGTGGGCTATGGGTCTGAGTATTCTGATTTCGCTTCTGATCACGATTCTGGTGATCGGTCTGGTGCTTTATCTCGTGCGCATGCTGCCGCTCGATGCCCAGATCAAGAACATCGTCCAGATCATCGTCATCATCATCGGCATCATCTCGCTGCTGCGCTATCTCGCGGTTTTCTGAGCGCCAGCGCGGGTCGATTGACGTGCGCTGAGCACTGATCCACTCTCCTATCGGTCAAAAGGGCCCGGACGACTCCGTCATGGGCCCTTTTCCGATTCGAGAGCGTCGCGATGAATTCGCAGAACCGGACCACCCATATCCGCCTGACGTCGCATCCCGAGCCTGGCAGTGCGGCGACGCGCTTCCCGATCCGATGGGGTGCGGAAACCGCCGTCGAGCGCGGCCCGGTCATTGCCTCGACCACCAACCCGGCTGACCGCAACGTCATAGGAGCCCATGGCGGCTCCTACTCGGTCTATCGTGCGCTTGCGATCTCGGCGCGCGCCATGAATCCGTCGCAGCGCCCGGACCTGACGAACACGCAGCCGACCACCGACATTCTGCCGCGGCCGCAATGGGCTGAACCCGGCAAGATCGTCTCGCTGGACCCTTACGGCCATCGGGTCGCACAGGATTTCGGGCGACTGATTGCCGAGGGCGTCGATATCCGGCCCACCATCGCCATCACCAAGGCGCGGCTGAACCTGCCGGAGATTCTCGCTGCGATGGCTGGCCACAGGCTCGCCGCCGATGAGGGTATCCTGCACAAGTCCGGCGATATCAGCGTCACCAAGATCGCCATCGACCCGGTCTGGCACCTGCCGGGCATTGCCGAGCGCTTCGGTACGTCGGAGCAGGAATTGCGCCGCACGCTGTTCGAGCAGACCGGCGGCATGTACCCCGAACTCGTCACCCGGCCCGATCTGCACGTCTTCCTGCCGCCGATCGGCTCGATCACCTGCTATGTCATCGGCGATATCTCAGCGATCATCGATCCGAAGCGCAGGGTTGCCTGCCGTGTCCATGACGAATGCAACGGCTCGGATGTCTTCGGCTCCGATATCTGCACCTGCCGGCCCTATCTCGTGCATGGCATCGAGGAGGCGGTGAAGGAGGCGCAAGGCGGCGGCGTCGGCCTCATCGTCTACAACCGCAAGGAGGGCAGGGCGCTTGGCGAGGTCACCAAGTTCCTCGTCTACAATGCCCGCAAGCGCCAGGAGGGTGGCGATTCCGCTGCGACCTATTTCGAGCGCACCGAATGCGTTGCCGGCGTGCAGGATGCCCGCTTCCAGCAATTGATGCCGGATGTGCTGCATTGGCTCGGTGTCACGCGCATCGACCGGTTGATGTCGATGTCGAACATGAAATACGACGCCATGGTGCAGTCGGGCATCGAGATCGGCGAGCGCGTTGCCATTCCGCCGGAGCTGATCCCGCCCGATGCCTCGGTCGAGATCGAGGCCAAGAAGGCAGCCGGCTACTACTCGCCGGAGGGCACGCCTGGCGACAACACGCTGAAGGCGACCGTCGGTCGCGACCTCGACAAGTTCTGAGAGCACCAGCCAGCCATGTCCGACCGTGACCCCGAGGCCGTCCGCCGGCTCCTGAAGCCCGCCGCAATCCGTGAGCGGGCGCAGGAAATGCTCCAGCTCGGCCTTGAGGGCCGCCTGCTGCATTTCTCCGTGCATCCCGAGCGGCTGGCGGCCTGCGCGGACTATGTCCTCGAGACGATCCGGGCAAATTATCCGACGCTGGACATCCCCTTCCACGCGCGCTGGCGCCATTTCGTGGTCGGAGGCATGGATCGCTGGAGCATGCTTGAGCGCGGGGCGCATTTCCCAGATGCCGGAGCGCGCGGCCGCGCGGCCTACGATCTCGCGGTCGTCAGCGTTCTGCTCGATGCCGGTGCGGGGCCCACCTGGAGTTATCACGACAGGGTGACGGGCAAGCCGATCAGCCGATCGGAAGGGCTGGCGCTCGCCTCGCTCGACATGTTCGCTGCGGGGCTGTTCTCGAGCGACGCGGCGGACTCGCTACGGGCCGATTCCGAGGCCCTGAAGCGGCTCGACACCGAGGCACTCGCCGCCGGTTTCCAGGCCGGACCGGCCAATCCCCTGCTTGCGCTCGAAGGGCGGGCCGCATTGCTGAACCGACTCGGCGAGGAACTCGAACGCCAGGGCCTGACACGGCCGGGCGACCTCTTCGATCGCTTCATCGAGACGGCGTCGGGCGGCTCGATCCGCGCCGCCCACATCCTGGCCGAGGTTCTTGGCACCTTCGGCGGCATCTGGCCGTCACGACTGACGATCGCAGGAATTGCCCTGGGCGATACCTGGCGTCATCCGCTGATCGCTCCGGATCTCTCCACGGCCGGACTCGTGCCGTTCCACAAGCTCTCGCAATGGCTCTCCTATTCGCTGATCGAACCGCTGCAATGGGCCGGCATCACCGTCGTCGATATCGATGATCTCACCGGCCTGCCCGAGTATCGCAATGGCGGGCTGTTCCTCGACGTGGGCGTGATCACGCTCAAGCATGCGGATGATGCGGCGCGCAGTCACGACGTCGCGTCGCCGCTCGTGGTCGAATGGCGGGCGCTCACGGTGGCCCTTCTCGATGAGTTGGGTGTGCTCATTCGGGAGCGGCTTGATCGCTCGCGGGACGAACTCCCGCTCGCCAAGATCCTCGAGGGTGGGACCTGGGCTGCCGGACGGCGCATCGCACGAGAAAAACGCGGGGATGGCGGGCCGCCCTTGACCATCGTCAGCGATGGCACGGTATTCTGAGACCGTGCTGCCGTGAGCAGCAGCCTTCGCCTGGGGCGAGGGCTCATGAGAACGATGAGGGGTAGAGCGTATGACCAGGCATTCCGACGGCGTCACCGTGGTCGACCATCCGCTGGTCCAGCACAAGCTGACGCTGATGCGGGAGAAGGATCGCTCGACCAAGAGCTTCCGGCAGCTCCTGAACGAGATCGGCATGCTGCTCTGCTACGAGGTCACGCGCGACCTGCCGACCGAGTTGATCGAGATAGAGACGCCGCTGACCAAGAGCATGCAGCCGATCATCGCCGGCAAGAAGCTGGTCTTCGCGCCGATCCTGCGCGCCGGCGTCGGCTTCCTCGATGGCATGCTGGAACTCGTCCCGGCTGCCCGCGTCGCTCATATCGGGCTCTATCGCGATCCTGATACRCTCCAGGCGGTCGAGTATTATTTCAAGGCCCCGTCCGACATTGCCGACCGCATGATCGTGGTCATGGACCCGATGCTGGCCACGGCAAACTCGGCCGTGGCGGCGATGGATCGGCTGAAGGAGCGCGGTGCCAAGGACCTTCGCTTCGTTTGCCTGCTGGCATCGCCGGAAGGGGTCGCACGCCTGCGCGGTGCTCACCCGGATGTGCGCATCTGGACGGCTGCGATCGACGAGCGCCTAAACGAGCACGGCTATATCGTGCCGGGCCTCGGCGATGCCGGCGACCGCATGTTCGGCACGCGCTGACGCATGGATTGAGGCCCGCCCCATTGCTGGAGCGGGCCCGATCTGAAGAGCGGCCGGGTCTCGATATAAGGTCGCCCTTCGGATCGTTTCGATCACCGGTTATTCGATCACCTGGACGATGCGGCGAGTCTGCGGCTCGACCAGGACGGCACGGTTGTTGATGACCGTATAGCGATAGTTCTGAGCGCCGTATTCCGTCGGCACCTGGCGGTAGACCACGCCCCGCTCCGGCAGGACCGTRCCGACGGCAACGGGTTCGGCATAGGTGTAGGACGGGACCTGCTGCTCGACGACATACTGGCGGAAGCGCGGTGTCGTCGCGTCGCCGATGATCGCACCGACCACCGCGCCGCCGACGCCGCCGACAACGGCACCGACCGGACCGCCGACAACCGCGCCACCGACGGCGCCGCTCACGGCCCCGCTGGTTGCACCGCCGACCGCGCCGCCCTTCGGCGCTGTATCCGTCTGGGCAAAGGCCATCGCAGGAGTTGCAGCGATAGCAGCAGCAATAAGGAGCTTCTTGATCATTTTCATTCTCCTTCGAATTCGGGAAACTGGGAGGAGAACGATGTACTGCAGATTAGGTTCCGGAATTTCGAGGTAACGAGATGTGACTGACCGCGAAAGAACTCGCGATCAGTTCGCGATATCAACGACTAACGTCGATCACGACGTGGATTTCTCGCTTGCGAAGGTCGACGACTTCGGTCCTTCGCGGGGGGCTGTTCGGGGTGTCGAAGAGCTCGCTTACGGTCGCCTCTTCCGAGAGGAAGAGAAAATCGGCATGCGTGCCTGACTCGGGATAGGCGTCGATCGAATGCCAGGTGCTGCGATGCAGCAGGATGCCGGTTCGCTCGAGGCGGAAGGCACGCAGGTTGGCACCCGTCGGGAAATCTGCCTCGCGCGGTGCGACCACGAGGACGGAGGATGGTCCTCCCAGCGGCATCCGGGTTTCTGTGACATGAAGATGCCGTTCCATGACCCGCACGACGAAGGGGCGGGCGTGATAGCGCACGATCTGGAGCCTGGCCTGGCTCTCGGCGCTGAACGGCTTGATCCAGATGTCATAGCCCTCGCGCCCGGCATCGCGGGGCCCTTCCGGCGCAAGCAGCCGGCCATAGGGCGCGAAGGTCTCGGCGGTGAGAGGCTCGATGGTGAGGCTGATCGTCTCGGTCATGGCGCGATGCTATCGGTTCGGGGCCAAAAGAAAACGGCGGGCCGCTGGGCCCGCCGCCATGGAAGCCGATAGGGAGGGCGCTTACTTCGGCGCCGCCGCCAGGGTCGGGCTGAGCTTGTCGGCGTCACGCTTGATCAAYGCGCCGAAGCCGGCGGGCGTGCGCTCCTCGGCGCTCGGCATCACGGTGCCGAGATCGAGCAGGCGCTTCTTGACGCCTTCGTCCTTCAGGGCCTTGTCGAGCGCATCGACGAGCCGGTCGACGACCTCCTTCGGCGTGCCCTTCGGCGCGGCGATGCCGTTCCAGGCCTCGATCTGATACTCGGGCAGCCCGGCTTCCTTGGTGGTCGGCACGTTCGGCAGGGCGGGCGAGCGCTCGGTCGAGGCAATCGCATAAGCCTTGATCGTATCGGCCTTGACCTGCTCGGCGACGCTGACGATCTGGTCGCACATGAAATCGATCTGGCCGGAGACGAGATCGTTGAGAGCTGGGCCCGTGCCGCGATAGGCGACGGCGTTCAGCTTCGGCACGCCAAGCTGACCCTTCAGCAACGTGCAGGTCGTCCATGAGACCGATCCGACGCCGGCATGGGCCTCGTTCACCTTGTCGGTGTTCGTCTTCACATAGGCGACGAACTCTTTCAGGTCCTTCGGCTCGAAATTCTTGCGGGCGACGATCAGGATCGGCGTGCCGCCGGCGAGGCCGATCGGCTGCATGCCGTTGATCGGGTCGTATTTCAGGCCGGGATAGGTCGCAGGCGCAGCCGAGAAGGTGCCGAGATGGCCCATCGCAATGGTGTAGCCGTCGGGCGTTGCGGTCAGGGCGCGGGTGATACCGGTCGTGCCGCCGGCGCCCGCCACGTTCTCGATCACGACCTGCTGGCCGAGTGTCTTCGACATGTTCTCGCCGACGATGCGGGCGATGATGTCGGTCGGGCCGCCGGCAGCGAAGGGCACGATCATGGTGATCGGCTTCTCCGGATATTTCGACTGTGCMTGCGCGCTGCCGGTGAGGGCGAGCGCAACTGTCGTAGCCAAACCAAGTACGAGTTTCTTCATGTGGATCCTCCCAGAGATCGGTGACGTAGCGTGATGGTGAAATGGATGGCGAGGCAACCCCGTCATTCGGTGAACACCTCGTCGCGCTTCTGGGAGATCGATGGCAGCAGAGCGACGACCAGAATGATCACGGCGACGGCCAGCAGGCCGCCGGAGATCGGCCGTTCGATGAAGGTCATGAACGAGCCGCGCGAGATGATCAGCGCCTGCCGCAGCTTCTCTTCCATCAGCTTGCCGAGCACGAAGCCGAGCAGCATCGGGGCTGGCTCGAAGCCGAGCTTGATCAGGATGTAGCCGAACAGGCCGAACAGCGCGGTGAAGGCGACGTCGACCGGCTGGTTGTTCACCGAGTAGATGCCGATGCAGCAGAAGATCAGGATCGCCGGGAACATCAGGCGGTAGGGCACCTGAAGCAGCTTCACCCAGACGCCGACCAGCGGCAGGTTGATGATCAGCAGCATCAGGTTGCCGATCCACATCGACGCGATCATGCCCCAGAACAGTTCTGGGTTCTTGGTCATGACCTGCGGGCCGGGGATGATGCCGTGGATGGTCATCGCGCCGACCATCAGCGCCATCACCGCATTCGGCGGGATGCCGAGCGTGAGCAGCGGGATGAAGGCCGTCTGTGCGCCGGCATTATTGGCCGATTCCGGACCTGCCACGCCTTCGATGGCACCGCGGCCGAAGCGCGAGGGGTCCTTGGCGATCTTCTTCTCGATCGTGTAGCTGGCGAACGGGCCCAGTACCGCGCCGTTGCCCGGCAGGATGCCGAGAATGCCGCCGATGGCGGTGCCGCGTACGACGGGCAAGAACGACTGCTTGATGTCGTTCCAGTCCGGCAGCAGGCGGCCGATCTTGGCGCGCACGACGTCGCGCGTCTCGGGATTCTCGAGGTTCCTCAGCACCTCGGCAAAACCGAACACGCCCATTGCAAGCACGGCGAAGTCGATGCCATCGGACAAAGGTGGGAAGCCGAAGGTCATGCGCTCCTGGCCGGTCTCGAGATCGGTGCCGATCGTCGAGAGCAGAAGGCCGAGCATGATCATGCAGAAGGCCTTGAGGATCGAGCCGCGCGCAAGCACGACCGCGAAGCAAAGCCCCATGACCATCAGCGAGAAATACTCGGCCGGGCCAAACAGCAGTGCGAGCTTGGTCAGGGGCGCGCCGAGCGCGGCGATGATCAGGGTGGCGACGCAGCCGGCGAAGAAGGAGCCGAGCGCTGCGGTTCCGAGCGCAACGCCGGCGCGGCCCTGCTTGGCCATCTGGTGGCCGTCGAGGGTGGTGACKACCGCGGTCGCCTCGCCGGGGATATTGACCAGGATCGCCGTGGTCGAGCCGCCATACTGGGCGCCGTAATAAATGCCGGCCAGCATGATCAGAGCGCCGACAGGATCGAGGCCGAAGGTGATCGGCAGCAGCATGGCGATGGTGGCGATCGGCCCGACGCCGGGCAGCACAMCGATCAGCGTGCCGACGAGGCAGCCGGCGAAGGCGAGTGCGATATTCTGCAGCGAGAGCGCGACGCCGAAGCCGAGCTGCAGATGGGCAATCATTTCACTCATTGAATCAGATCCCCAACAGCCAGGGTGCCAGGGGGATCGGCAGACCCAATGCATATTTGAACAGCAGTGCGCAGAAGGTCGTCATGACGAGCGCGAAGATCACCAGCTCCTTGATCTTGCGATCATCCGCGGCCAGGCCGGAGATCAGCACGACGAGGGGGCCTGAAACGACGAGACCGAGCTGCGGGACCTTGATCGGCCCCAGATCGAAGCCACGAATGGTGAGGCCGAAGACGACCGCGCCGCCGAGCACGAAGATGACGCCGCGCCAGGACCAGCCCGAGAGCTTCTCGCCGTTAAAGCGCAGCGAACTCAGGGCCAGCAGCACTCCGAGCCCGGCGCATATCACGGCAAACGCCTTCGGCAGCATGCCCGGCCCGATCTGCCGCAGCGACCCCATCGGCAGATCGCTGGCGAGGAACAGCGCCACGGCAGCGAGAAGGATCATGAACAGCCCGGCGGCCAGATCCTGTTGCGAACGGACACGCAGCCCCTGCGCGCGTTCAATAGTGTTCAAGCTCATCAGGCTCCTCCAGTCTGCGGTCTGGCGGTCTGGGCCGCACGCTTCAGTTTTTTGACAGGCATTGTGAATGGCAGGACGTTTTTCTCGTCGATCAACGTCACGCTTTCGCGAAGGATGTTCAGAAAGTCGTCGCGCGCCGCGAGCTTCTGGTGCGGACGCCAGGCGACGCCGACAAGGGCGCCGGGCGGCGGCGGATCGAGCAATGCGCCACGCAGGCGGCGCATGGTCACGCCCGGAAAGGTCAGTCGCGAGACCCAGTCGGGGGCGAGCGCCATGCCGAGCCCCGCGGCGACCGCAGACATCATGGCAGGCTTTTCGGTAGCCTCGATCGTCACGTTCGGCACCGAGCCGACGCTTTCGAAATAGGCCATCACGAGATCATAGGCGAAGGGCCGGATCCGCTTGGACGGAACGACGAACGGCTCGCCGATCAGGTCGTTCATCGTCAGGCTCTCACGGGCGGCGAGAGGGTGGCTCTCGTTGAGCACCACGATCGGCCGTTCGACACGCAATATCTCGAAGGCGCAGTCTGTCGGCTTGCGTGGCGGACGTACGAGCGCGATGTCGAGCTTGCCGGCTTCCAGCATCTGGATCAGTGCCGCGGTCATGGCTTCGACAAATTTGATCTCGATACCGGGATGGCGTTCGCKGAAGGCGACGAGAGCTTGCGGGACGAAGCTGGAGGAGGCGGCGTCGATTGCGCCGACCCGCAAGACCTTGCTCGAGGCGAGCGAGGCTTCGCGCACGGCGCGCGAGGCATGTTCCATCTTGACGAGGATGCCCTTGGCTTCCTCGAGCATCAGCAGGCCGGCGCGGGTCAGCGCGACCTGACGTGTCGTGCGCGTAAGCAGACTGACGCCCAGCTCGTCTTCCAACGTGCTGATCTGGCGCGAAAGTGCGGGTGGTGCGAGGCCAAGCCTTTCAGCCGCGCGGCCGAAATGCAACTCCTCCGCCACCGCGATGAAGCATCGCAGTTGCCGAACATCCATGACGATCGTCTGCTCCCCTCTGGCGTATCGCTTTTTGCGATATCTTCCAGCCTTCGCGGTTATGGCCTTTAGCGGCTGGTGCCGTGAAAGCGACCGTAGAGCAATTCATAATTTTTTGGCAACAAAGCCGTGGACCTAGCCGAGGCTTTCCTTGGGATGAGGGCCCTTGCGGCGCCGGAAGAGCCGTCCGTCGATCAGGGCGAGGCCGAGGAAGATCGCTGCCATGCCGAGGAAATGCCGTGGCAGCAGCGCTTCCCCGAGCAGCCCGACGCCAAGCAGGATGGCGCTGACCGGCACGAGGAAGGTCACCAGCATGGCGTTGCTGCCGCCGGCGCGCCGCATGATCTGGAAGAAGATGACATAGGCGAGCGCGGTCGAGAGCAGGGCGAGTCCGACCAACGCACCGATCGCGGCCTTGGATGGGAACGGGAGGAGCCATGGCGGGGCGAGGAGCAGGACCAGTGGCAGGGTCATGACCGTCGTGGCGCTGAGCTGGCCCGTTGCCGTCACCAATGGCGGGAGCTCGCGGAACCGGCGGCCATAGAGACCGGCAAAGCCATAAGAGAGAGCCGCCGCCAGGCAGGCGAGCTGCGGAAGCAGTGCATTGCCGAGCCCACTGATCACATCCGGGCCCATCAGGATGGCGACGCCGACGACACCGGCCAGCACGCCGGTGATCTTCAGTGGTGTGGCCTTCTCGTTGCTTCCGAAAAGATGAGCGACGACCACGCCGAAGACCGGGGTCGTCGCATTCAGGATCGCGGCGAGGCCAGCGCCGATCTGCGTCTGCCCCCAGAAGATCAGGCCGAAGGGGATGAGGTTGTTCAGCAGGCCCATGCCGAAGAAGGCGAGCCACATCCGGCCGCCCACTGCCATCGTCAGGCCAAGCGCGCGCACGGCGACATGGAGCACGGCTGCCGCAAGCGCGACCCGCGCCAGCACCACGGCGAGCGGCGGCCACTCCGTCACCGCGATCTTGGCGAAGAAGAAAGAGCCGCCCCAGAGCAGCGAAAGCACGAGCAGCAGGAGCCACTCGCGCGTGCCCATCGCGGGAGGCGGGKAGGCGGGAGAGGAGCCCATGGGGTCGGTCCTTGACGCGATCCTGAAACGCAGTTGCAGGATCGCTAGGGTGAAGTCAGGCGGGCCGCCACCCGCTTTCTGATCAGGCGGCTTCGGCGTCCCGTGCCTCCCACATCGCCTTGAAGGCAGGGCGGCCCTGGCAGACTTCGAGCCAGGCCTTCACATGCGGGACGGCGGCAAACAGCTCGGGCGCGCCGGTCTGGGCATAGCGAATGACTTCGGAGACATTGATGTCGACGACGGTGAAGCGACCGCCGACGAGATAGCCGTCCCTGGCGAGGGCATCGTTGAGCACCGCCAGAGGCGCGCGCAGGGCCTCTGCCGCGGCGTCGGCCAGTTTGGCGTCGCGCTCCGCCGGCGGCTTGGCAATGCGGTGATAGAGCGTGTTGAGCGCGTTGATCTCGCATTCGGTCGCGGCCCAGAGCGTCCACATCGCAGCAAGTCCCTCTTCCTGGACGTCTTTCGGCGCCAGCGGCCCGCCATGCTTGCGGGCGAGATAGAGGTTGATCGCGAGCGATTCGTGCAGGACGAAGCCGTCATCGTCGATCGACGGAATATGCCCGTTGGGGTTCACCTTCAGGAATTCGGCGCTGCGGGTATGAACCGGTGCGTCAGCCGCTTTGGGATCAGGCACCCGGCCGGCCTGGATCACAGGCACGTGCCTGAAGGAGAGGCCAAGCTCGTTGGCGAGCCAGATATTGCGCGTCGCGCGCGAACGATAGCACCCGTAGATCGTCAGGGTCATGAGGCAGGCTTTCAGGTTGGGGGTGGTCAGACGGTCTGGCGCAAGGTCTCGCGGGCGATGATCAGGCGCTGGATCTCGGAGGTGCCCTCATAGATGCGGGTGATGCGGGCATCGCGGGCATAGCGTTCGACGGGGAAGTCGCGGCAATAGCCGGCGCCGCCATGAATCTGGATTGCCGTGTCGGTGCAGCGATGCGCCGCTTCCGAGGCGAAGAGCTTGGCCATCGAGGCTTCCCGGGCGAAAGGCTCGCCGCGATCCTTCCGGGCGGCGGCGTCGAGGATCAGCAGCCGCGAAGCATGCAGGTCGAGCTCGCGGTCGGCGATCATCCATTGCAGGCCCTGGAAGTCGCTGAGCGCCTGGCCGAATTGCTGCCGCTCCTTGGCGTAGGATTTCGCGGCCTCCATGGC
>NZ_JBFTLD010000023.1:0-43897 GCF_056396265.1 Allobosea sp. 05T422_2
GAGGTGGAGGTGGCTCCGGAGGCGGAAGCGGAGGTAGCGGTTCCGGCGGCGGCGGCTCCGGCGGTGGCAGCGGTGGCTCCAGCGGCGGCTCCGGATCCAGCGGCGGCGGAGGCTCCGGCAACAGCGGAAGCAATTCCGGCAGCGGCAGATCGGGCCATGACGGCGGGTCCGCCGCGAGCCAGAATTCGGGAGACAATCAGCGTGGTCGCTCGGGTCGCGGCGGCAGGAACGGCGAGGATGCCGTCAGCACCGGCCAGCACTGGGGCAATACGAGTGCCGATTTCGCACGTCAGGCGACCCAGGGAGGACAGGTCGTGTCGCTCGGCGCCGTCCTGTCAGTGGTGCGCGCGGCTGTTCCCGGTGACGTGCTCGAGGTCGATCTGCGCCTCGCGCCCACGGGCGAATGGCGCTATGAACTACTGGTTCTCGACGGCGCAGGCCGCTACCGCGAAGTCGTAGTCGACGCCCGGCGCAACCGGATCCTCCAAATGCGGAGGCGATGATGAGAATTCTCGTCGTGGAGKACGAACGGCGCATCGCCAGCGATGTCGCCTCCGCGCTCACGGAAGCCGGCTATGTTCCGGAGGTCGTCCATGATGGAGAGGCCGCCTGGTTTCGCGCCGAGACGGACGATTTCGATGCGCTCGTGCTCGACCTTGGCCTGCCGAAGCTCGACGGGCTCTCGGTTGTCCGCAAGCTGCGGGCAGCCTCGGTCAGGACACCTATTCTGATCCTCACCGCGCGCGGCGCCTGGATGGAGCGCGTCGAAGGCATAGACGCCGGCGCCGACGACTATCTGCCCAAGCCGTTTCAGGCCGAGGAACTGGTCGCCCGGGTCGGCGCACTCATTCGCAGAGCTGGCGGTCACCTGACGCCTCAACTGGTCTATCGCGACCTCAATATCGACACGCGCCGCAGAACGGTTGCGGTTGGCGGGCGCAATGTCGAGCTGTCTCCGCTGGAATATCGGCTGCTGCGCTACCTCGTGCATAATCAGGGGCGGGTTGTGTCGCAGGGCGAATTGATCGACCATGTCTATGGCGGCGATCACGAACCCGACAGCAACGCTGTCGAAGTGCTGGTCGGGCGCTTGCGCCGGAAGGTCGGGGCGGAGACGATCGGCACCCGGCGTGGCCATGGCTACATCATCGGGGGCTGAGGCGATGAGCTCGGGCTCGATCCGCAAGCGCATCCTGACGATCGCAGCCCTGACGATTGCCGTGACGCTCGCGGCCGCAGGCGCAGCGCTCATCTTGGTGTTCGAGCAGCATGTCCTGAAGCGCATCGCGATCGAGCTGGAGATCCGCTCCAGCGAACTCGCCAAGGCGTTCGAGCTCGATGCGGACGGCAACCCGCTGATCAACCACGATCTCGCCGATGCGCGCTATCAGCTGCCCTATGGCGGCGCCTACTGGCAGATCAGCGAAGGGGCGGTGCAGCATCTGCGCTCGCGCTCGCTCTGGGACCAGATCCTCGATACGAGCACGGCCAAGGGGGAGGACAAGAGCAAGGGCGCGTTCGAGATCGACGGGCCGAACAACTCCGAGMTCTACGTCCTCGAACGCTCGGTGAAGCTCGATGGCGCCGATGGCCCACGGACGTTCCAGCTGGCCGTCGCGCTTGATCATGCCGATATCGGCGAACTGCGCCACGCCTTCTCCCTCGATGTCGCCAAGATCCTGTTCCTGCTCGCATTGTTGCTGATCGGTGGGGCCTGGCTGCAGATGCGGTTCGGCCTGCGCCCCCTTCATCAGCTACGCGCGAGTCTCACCGCCGTGCGCGAAGGCCGCACATCGCGCCTGACAGGTACCCTTCCCGAGGAGATCAAGCCGCTGGTCGATGATCTGAACAGGCTGCTCGATCGCCAGGATGAGCTGGTGCGCAAGGCGCGCGACAGGGCGGGCCTGTTGGCCCACGGGCTGAAGACGCCGCTCACGATCCTGTCGAGCGAAGTGGCGCGCCTTGAAAAGTCCGGACAGCACGCGCATGCAGCCATTCTGCGTGAACAATGCGAAGCGATCGGCGCACATGTCGAGCGCGAGCTTGCGCGAGCGCGGACGCACGGTGCGATCCAGGCAGTGAGCATGAGAACGCTCGTGCTGCCGATCGTTAACCGGCTGGTCGATCTGATGAGCCGCATCGACAGCGCCGACAGCATCAGCTGGAGCGTCACGATTCCCGAACACGTCAGCGCCGCGATGGAAACCGACGACTTCGCCGAGGTCGTCGGCAATCTGCTCGACAATGCGCGCAAATGGGCACGCAGCGCCGTTACGGTGCAGGTCCACACCGCTGACGGCGGCAGCACCGTTCTCTCGGTCAGCGATGATGGGCCCGGCGTGCCGGGAGAMCGACGCCAACTGATCCTGCAACGTGGCGTCCACTTCGCTCCGGACAGTCATCATTCATCCGGACTGGGCCTTGCAATCGTCTCGGATACATTGGCCGAGTACGGCCGGGAACTGATCATCGCCGACACCGAAACGGGCTGCACCATCTCGTTCGAAATCGAGCCGCCCCGGCGCAGCGAACGAAGGMAGGGCGATGGCACAGCGAAGCCGAGACCGGCAGTCATCCCCTCGGTTGCGCGGGCTGCCGAATGAAGCCCGGGCCGTAGCGCAGTCACAGCCGCAATCGCGTCAGATATGAATGGCGTGGCCGAGCGCCTTCAGCGCCGCCTCCTGCACGGCCTCGCCAAGCGTCGGATGGGCGTGGATCGTTCCGGCGATATCCTCGAGCGTTGCGCCCATCTCGATGGYGAGCCCGAACGCCGCGCTGAGTTCGGAGACGGATTGCCCGACTGCCTGGATACCCAGGATCACATGGGTGTTGGCCTGCGCGACGATGCGCACAAAGCCCTGCTCGCTGTGGAGCGTCATCGCACGGCCGCTGGCAGCCAGCGGAAACTGCCCGGTCTTAATTTCGAAGCCGGCGCGACGCGCCTCGCCCGGTGAAAAACCGGCCGAGACGATTTCCGGATCGGTGAAGCAGATCGCCGGAATGCAACGCTTGTCCCAGGCGCGCGGCAGGCCGGCGACGATCTCCGCCACCAACTCGCCCTGCGCCATGGCGCGGTGCGCCAGCATCGGCTCGCCGGTGACATCCCCGATCGCATGGATACCGCGCATCGAGGTCTCGCAGCGCTCGCCGATGCGGATGAAGCTGCCATCCATGTCGAGCACCAGTTCCTCGAGCCCGAGATCGGACAGCACCGGCTTGCGGCCAACGGTGACGAGTGTCGCGTCCGCCGCGATCCGCCGTTCCTCGCCTTCCGCCGTCTCCACCAGCAGGGACTTGCCGTCCGGAGTCGCGCCGCGCGCCTTCGCCCCGAGCAGAAGCCCGACGCCGAGCCTCGACAGCGATCTCTCGACCGGCGCGGTCAGCTCGGCATCGTAAAGCGGAAGAATCCGTGGCAACGCCTCGACGAGGGTGACCTGCGAGCCGAGCTTCGCAAAGGCGATCCCGAGTTCCAGGCCGATATAGCCGGCACCGACGACCGCCAGCCGCCCCGGAACCGCGGGCAGCGACAATGCCTGCGTCGACGAGATCACAGTGCCGCCAAAGGGCAGGAAGGGCAGCTCGACCGGCGCAGAGCCGGTGGCGATGACGATTGTTTCGGCCCGGATCAGCTTCGGGCCCGTCTCGGTCTCGACGGCAACGGTCTTGCCGTCGCGAAAGCGAGCCCGGCCATGCACGATCTTGACTTTGGACTTGCGCAAGAGCGCGGCGACGCCGTTGTTCAGGCGCTGGACGATCCCGTCCTTCCAGCCGATGGCCTGCTTAAAATCGAGCGCCGGCGCCGAGGCCGTGAGCCCGAACGGCGTCTTGCCCTGCGCGGCCGTGGCCAGCTTCTCATATTCATCGGCGACATGGATCAGCGCCTTGGACGGAATGCAGCCGACATTGAGGCAGCTGCCGCCAAGCTTCGTGCTCTCGACGATCACGGTGTCGATGCCGAGCTGGCCAGCCCTGATGGCGCAGACATAACCGCCCGGGCCCGCGCCGATGACAAGCAGTTTGCAGGTGATCTCGGTCATGGCGTCAGGCATCCACGAAGAGCATTGCCGGGTTTTCCAGAAGCTCCTTGAGCCGCTGCACGAAGACGGCCGCATCCCAGCCGTCGATGACGCGATGGTCGAAGCTCGACGACAGGTTCATCATCTTGCGCGGGACGAAGCTCGTGCCGTTCCACATCGGCCGGATCATCATCTTGTTGACGCCGACGATGGCGACCTCGGGGTGGTTGATCACCGGCGTGGTGGCGACGCCGCCGAGCGCGCCGAGCGATGTGACCGTGATCGTTGAACCCGTCAATTCGTCCCGGGTCGCGATGCCTTCGCGTCCCCGTTCGGCGAGCCGGCCGAGTTCCCGGGCGCAGTCCCAGAGATCACGAGCCTCGGCATGTTTTACGACCGGCACGATCAGTCCGGTCGGCGTCTGGGTCGCGATACCGATATGGATGCCGGCATGTTGGTGGACGATCCCGGCCTCGTCATCGAACAGCGCGTTCAGGTTCGGCTGCTCGGCCAGCGCCTTGACCAGCGCCCGCATCACGAAGGGCAGAAGCGTCAGCTTCGGTCGCTCGAGCGTCGGCTTCTTGTTCAGGACTGCGCGGAGGTCCTCCAGCGCGCTGACGTCGACCTCCTCGACGATGGTGATGTGGGGGATGCGCGCCTTGGACAGCGCCATCTTCTCGGCGATCTTGCGGCGCAGGCCGACGATCTTGATGTCGGTGACGGCGGTCAGGCGCGCCAGCCCTGGCGCTCGTTCGGCCTCGGGCCCGCGCAACGCGAAGCTGTCGAGGTCCTCGTGAGTGATGCGCCCACCCGGGCCGGAGCCCACGACCTGGCGCAGGTCGATCCCGGCCTCGCGCGCCTTCAGCCGGACGGCCGGCGAAGCGAGCGGCTTCTCGCCAGCCTGCCGCCTCGGTACGGCGCTCAGCGTGGGAGCTGAGACCGCGCGCGGCTTGGGCGATGCAGCGGGCCTGGCCTCGGTCAGCTTTGCCGGAGCGGGGGCGGGAGCTTCGTTCTTCGGCGCGGCGACAGGCTGCTCGACAACGACCAGCTCCGGCGCCGCGCTCCCTTCCGGTTCGCCAGGATCAGTCGCGCCCTCGCCTGCAACCTTCAGCCGGACCAGCGCCGAGCCGATCGCAACGGTGTCGCCGATATCGGCGCCGACCCAGACCACCTCCCCGTCGACCGGCGACGGGATCTCGACCGTCGCCTTGTCGGTCATCACAGCAGCAAGGAGATCGTCCTCACGCACGATGTCGCCGACTTTGACGTGCCACTCGACGAGCTCGGCCTCGGCAATGCCCTCGCCGACATCCGGAAGCTTGATGACCCGTTCCGCCATCATCGGCTCTCCATGATCTCACGCAGGGCGGCGCCGACGCGCGCCGGGCCGGGGAAATAGGCCCATTCCTGGGCATGCGGATAGGGAGTGTCCCAGCCGGCGACGCGCATGACGGGCGCCTCGAGATGGTAGAAGCAATGCTCCTGCACCAGGGCCGTGAGTTCTGCGCCGAACCCCGAGGTCAGCGTCGCCTCGTGCAGGACAATGCAGCGGCCGGTCTTGCGCACGGAGGCCACGATCGTATCGAGGTCGAGCGGCAGCAGGCTGCGCAGATCGATGACCTCGGCGTCGATGCCGGTCTCTTCGGCTGCCGCTTCGGCGACATGAACCATGGTGCCATAGGCGATGATGGTGACGCTCGCGCCCTCGCGCCGGATCGCGGCCTTGCCGAGCGGCAGCACGAAATGGCCGTCCGGCACCTCGCTGAGCTCATGTTTGGACCAGGGTGTCACGGGGCGATCGTGATGACCGTCGAACGGGCCGTTATAGAGCCGCTTCGGTTCGAGGAAGATGACGGGATCGGGATCCTCGATTGCGGCGATCAAGAGGCCCTTGGCGTCATGCGGGTTGGAGGGCACCACGGTCTTCAGCCCGGAAACATGGGTGAAGAGCGCCTCCGGGCTCTGGCTATGCGTCTGGCCGCCGAAGATGCCGCCGCCCGTCGGCATGCGGATCACCAGCGGACAGGTGAAATCGCCGGCCGAACGGTAGCGCAGCCTGGCCGCCTCCGAGACGATCTGATCGTAAGCCGGATACATGTAGTCGGCGAACTGGATCTCGACGCAGGGGCGCAGGCCATAGGCCGCCATGCCGACTGCCGTGCCGACGATGCCGAGTTCGTTGATCGGGGCGTCGAAGCAGCGGTTCACCCCGTATTTCTGCTGCAGGCCATGGGTGCATCGGAACACGCCGCCGAAGAAGCCGACATCCTCGCCATAGACCACGACGTTCTCGTCGCGCCCCATCGAGACATCGAGCGCCGAACGGATCGCCTCGATCATCGTCATTCGAGCCATCGCGTCAGACTCCGATCTGCTGACGCTGCCGGCGCAGGTGCGGAGGCAGTTCGGCATAGACATCCTCGAAGATGTCGCGTGCCGAGGGTTTGCCGCCGGCATGCAGGGTGCCGTGGCCCTCGGCCTCCTTCTGCGCAGCGATCACGGTTGCGAGAATCTCGGCCTCGGCCTGCTTGTGCCGCTCTTCAGTCCAGGCGCCCAATGCGATCAGATGCTGCTTCAGCCGGATCAGCGGGTCGCCGAGCGGCCAACCTTCCGATTCATGCTTGGGCCGATAGGCGGAGGGGTCGTCCGAGGTCGAGTGGGCGCCGGCGCGATAGGTGACGTATTCGACCAGCGTGGGCCCGAGATTGCGCCTCGCGCGCTCGATCGCCCATTGCGCCACTGCGTAGGTCGCAAGGTAGTCGTTGCCGTCGACGCGCAGGGCCGGAATGCCGAAGCCGAGTCCGCGCGCCGCGAAAGTGCCGGAGCCGCCGCGGGCAATGCCCTGGAAGGTCGAGATCGCCCACTGATTGTTGACGACGTTGAGGACGACCGGGGCCTTGTAGGTCGAGGCGAAGACCAGGGCGGCGTGGAAATCGGACTCCGCTGTCGAGCCGTCGCCGACCCAGGCGGCGGCGATCCTGCGATCGCCCTTGATCGCCGAGGCCATGGCCCAGCCTACCGCCTGAACGAATTGGGTGGCGAGATTGCCGGAGATCKAAAAGAAGCCGTGCGCCTTCGACGAGTACATGACCGGAAGCTGGCGGCCTTTGATCGGGTCTCGCTCATTCGAGTAGATCTGGCACATCATGTCGACGAGCGGATAATCATGCGCGATGAGGAGCCCGGCCTGGCGATAGGTCGGGAAATTCATGTCCTCCGGGCCGAGCGCGATGCGAAAGGCGCAGCTCACCGCCTCTTCCCCGGTGTGCTGCATGTAGAACGAGGTCTTGCCCTGGCGCTGCGCCATCTGCATGCGGGCATCGAAGGCGCGCAGCGTCATCATGTGGCGCATGCCCCGGATCAGAGCATCCCTGTCGAGATCGGGCACCCACGGGCCGACAGCCTGCCCCTCCCGGTCGAGCACGCGGATGATCGAATACGCGAGATCGCGAATTTCCTTGGGATCGATATCGACCGGAGGCCGGCGGACCGAGCCCGCTTCCGGGATGACGACATTGGAGAAATCCGGCCTGCCGCCCGGGCGGCTGGCGGGTTCGGGGACATGAAAGCGCAACGGCTGATCGGTCATGCCCGCACTCCGGCAAGGGCGCCCTGCCGACCCGCATGCAGCGAGCCGACATAGAATGAACCCGGCTCGTCGCCGAACTCGAAAGCCTCGACAGCTGCGAGCGCCGGATGGCGGGCAAGGCGGAAGCCGATCTCCGCGCAGTCCGAGACGCCTTCGGTCTCGATGACCATGCGGATCGCGGTTCGTCCGTCATCTTGGCGGGAGCTCGACAGTTCGACAAGGGCGAAGCCTAGGCGCTGGGCATCGAGCAGGAGTCTGACCAGCCCGTCATAGGCGTCGCTGGTCGACGCTTTCACCACAACTCGCCGTTGCATTCGCCCGGTCATCACGCACCCCCATCGCCGCAACGACGTTAATCCGGCAAACGGAAAGAGTTTTCCCGAAGACGCTCGACATTCGGCTCAATCTCGGCAAATTCTTCCGCCACTGTCTCCATTTACAGAAGATTCGCCCGATGACCGGCAAGTCCAGGCGCAGCGACGCTCTCGACCCTATCGACCGGCGGATTCTGTCCGCCCTGCGGGCCGATGGCCGCCTGACGACGAGCGCACTGGCCGAGAAGGTCGGGCTCTCGCCATCGCCTTGCTGGACGCGGGTCAGGCGGCTGGAGGAAAGCGGCGCAATCGAGCGCTATGTGGCAGTCCTGGATCACGCGGCCCTGGGGCTCAACAACACCGTCTTTGTCGAGATCACGCTCGACAAGCACGACGACAAGGTGCTCGACACGTTCGGGGACGCGCTGGCGCGCATTCCCGAAGTGGTCGAGGCGCATCTCGTCACCGGCGAATACGACTATCTCGTCAAGGTCGTGGTCAGCGGCACCGACCACTACGAGCGCTTCCTCCGTGAGACGCTGTACCGGATCCCCGGAATTCGCCAGTCACGCACGACCTTCGGTCTCAGGACGCTGAAGCGGGCGATCTCGGTCGATCCGCTGCAACTGCCGTGATGCACCATGCCAGGGGCCGGTTCAGTGCCGATGGCTCAGCGTAACCACATTGTCCTGCAGGCGCCGGACGATCAACCGCGTCACCGAGAGGGCCATGTTAGGGAACTCCGTCAGCAGAGCGACGAAAACCTCCTTGCGCAGGCGGAGCGCCGTCAGCGGCGTGGTCGCGATGACCGTTGCCGAGCGAGGATCATCCGTCACGATCCCCATTTCACCGAACAGGCTGTTGGCGTTCATGGTCGAGATCCGGACAGGCGGCCCCGACGCCTCGGACACGACGTCGGCCGAGCCCGTGATCAGCAGATAGGCGGCGTCCGACTCGTCTCCCTGGCGAAAGATGACCTCCCCCGCCGCGAACTCGACCCGCTCGCCAGTGAAGGCCAGCAACCTCAGGCGCACCGTATCGACATCGGCAAAGATCGGCACGGAACGCAGGGCGCGCAGCTCGATACTGCCCGCGTCAAACTGATCGCTCACGAACGCCTCGTCGGACTGAGCTTGCGTCTGAACCGCCGCGTCTGCGGAACTGACGGAGTTGGTTCCGTGGAATTCAAGGCTGGCGTCGAAACGACCCAGTTCCGCAATCTGCCGGCCGGCAACGAGAATGGTCCGCCCCTTCATGAAGGTCGTGATCCGTGCGAATAGCCTGGCAGCCTCGGCCTGCCCGAACGACGCCAACGCGTCGTTCAGGATCATGATCTGCGGGCGCTTGATCAGGCAACGTGCCAGAGCAACGGCCGCTTTCGCAGCCGGAAACAGGAACTGTCCGCCATAGCCGGCCTGTTGTTCAAGTCCCCAACGATAGACGTCACGCTCCAGGCCCAGTTCGATCAGGCTCTCACGGATGGCCTCGAGCGCGCGCTCCGCATCCGCAGCACTGCTGCTGGCAACGCAGCCGAACAAGAGATTGTCGCGCAGAGGGGCTGCCGGGCAGTAACGGGCCGGATCGTAGAAGGCGATGGCATCCGCCATCTCCGGGGTGGCCTGCGCGCGGAAAGACTGCCGCGCGGCGAGGATGCGGACCTCGTCCGCCTCGCTCAGCAGCCCCAGCCGATGCCGCGGCTCCGCATAGAGAAATGCCAGCGCGATCAACCGGGAGCGATCGGCCTCCCGGAGGGTGCGGGCCTCGGCCCGCCCGAGAATGACCTGATAGTCAGGGAACTGGGCCGCGGAAAGGAAGGAGAACTGCTCGAACAGGACGTGATCGGCTGGAAGATCGCGAAAGATCTCGAGCATGGTCGCCGCGATACGCCGCCCGATCTGGGTCAGAAGCGTGGTCAGGCCCTGCGCGTCCAGAATGGCGCGCACCAGCTTGTGACTGGCCAGGCGTTCCCCGGCGAAGCCGGGATCAGTGACGACGCCGAACAGGATGTTCTCGCCGATGGTCGCGTTTCGTGTGTATCGCTCGGGATCGTAGGGCTCCACCGCATCGCCCGCCCCGCGCCCAATCAGCCTGGAGCGAATTCTCGTACGGATCTCGGCAACCCTGTTGACGATCTCGGTCGGGTCGTCCGCACTCAATTGGCGCTGCAGGCCGAAGCGAAACACCGTTTCGGCGAGCCCGACCACGCCTAGCACCTCGACCAGGAGACGTTCGAGCTCGTGCCTGCTCGCGACGCCGGCGCCGCTGAAGTCGAGCGACCAGGGCTGGGCCCCGGCCTGGGCGACAACAGGGCGGCGCAGGCCATAGAGAATGTTGTCGCGCAGGGACGCATCGAGAATGACGGGCTCCGCTCCGAGATAGGCCAGTGTCCGCCCTCGCCGTTMGGAGGACAACGAAGCCAAGGGAATACCGGCCAGCGTCACCGCGCCGTCGAACGGCGCCATACTGCCCCCGAGCACAGACGCGAACGCAGCCGCCCCTTCCCCCGCCTTGTCGATCAAGGCGATGTTCCCCCCCAAGGGCAGAGCGAATGAAACGCGCTCGAGCAGCCGGTCGCCGGCCGGCCCAAGAACCGTCAGCCCCTTGGCCGCGATCATGCCTTCGCCAGGCACGATCCCATCTCCGGAGAGMGGGGCCTGCGGCCGTTCCGGCGCCGGGGCATCGTCCAGCGAGAATTGCTGGGTGACCTGCTGAAACCGCGCCTCGACGTCGAGACGCTGCTGATCCCAGTCGATCAGTTCCTTTACCGGCGTCGGCAGGTCACGATACGCGGCGATGACCGCGACGAGCTGGCCGATGTCGAGACGGCCGGTCAGGGCAAAATACCCCCCGATCGTGTAGAACAGGAATGGCGTCAGCTGGGCCAACAGGTTGTTCAGGAACTTGACCGCGAATTTGCGCCCATAGAGCTGGTAGCGGATGCCGAACAGCCTCTCGAGGCGCACTGCGACGAGTGCTTTTTCGACCGCAGAGGTGCCGTGGCCAGCAACCTCGTCCAGCGACTCGACGACCTCGCCGATCTTGCCGGCCAGGGCCCGCGACTCGATCTGGCGCTGTCGCCCAAGCCGGATCTGCTCACGCCGCATCCGGGGAATGATCACTGCCTGCACGAGAACGATGCCTGCCGCGATCGACCCCAGCGCCAGATTCTGCAGCAGAATGAAGATCAGCGCCGTCAGCGCCTGGCCACCGAGCAGAACCGGCTGGATGAAGGCATCACCGACKAAACCGCCGACTGGCTCGACCTCGTCCTTGATGACAGTCGCGGCCTCGGACGGTTTGAGCCGGCGCCGTGCCTCGGGCGTGAAACTCAGCAGCGTCGCGAAGAGGTCGGCGCGCAGGCGCTGCAGCAGCCGTTCGCCCAAGGCCCCCTTGCGCATGTTGATGACGTATTTGAAGGCGCCATTGATGAGCACCAGCAGCAGAAACAGGCCGGACAGCGCAAACAGATAGCTGATGCGATCGAGCATGACGCCGCTGAGAAGTTCACGGCTGCCCCCGAGCCAGGCCGGTAGGGCGAGCGAGAACCGGAAGAGCCGTGCAGTCTCCTGCCCACCGGAAAAGGCGCGGCCCTGGATGGCGTCCGTGATGATGTATTTCGGCAGCTCAAGCGAAAGATAGTAAAAGGGAAACGACAGCAGCACGATCGCGATGATCTGGAGCTGCTGCCGGCGGCTGTTGCGCCAGATATAGGCAAACAAGCCTGTTGCTGCGGGCGCGCTCGCCTCAACCGGCGCCTGAGGCGTGGTTTGCGCTGCCGCCTGTCCTGGCCGCGAGCGCAAGCGCTGGGCCGCCTGCAGAGAGGAACCATCCGCCATGGAGCGCATCCGGCCTGTGATGTGAGCGCTGCGCTCCAGCGTACCGCAATTTTCGCGTGTTGCGGACAATAGCTTCCCTGCGCCTGCGCATCAGTTCAGCGTATCCGTCTCGCCCCAGGGGCGTGGCATGTAACGGCTCAGCGGCCCCCATTGGGCAGCCTCGGCGTGGCTCAGCCCAATGTCATTCAATGTATGCGCATCCATGGCAACGCTCTGCGACTGCCCGCGCTGCGGGCCAAAGGCGAGCGCCAGCGATGTGACCAGCGCGCGGCTCGCGCGCGTCATCCTGCCAAGAAAGGGGCACTCGCCCGCCTGCGTCACTGTCTCGGGCTCGCGCAGCGGTTCGAGCGAGGTTGTCCTGAACGGCGTGGAATGAGTGTTGGCGGTGTGGTGCACGGCGAAACTCCCGTTCGGAGCGGCACACACAGCGACTGCGGGCTGCGGTCGCTGCGGCCTTCGCCGGGGGTTTTCGGCCGTTCCCGTGCTATCTTCTGTGAAACAGGTCACATAGGCGTCAGCTTTTCCTAGCAACGGAGAGAACAGGGGGACTTGGGAATGCGCAGCGCGCCGCATCTGGTGGTTCGGCTTCTATCGGTAAATCCGTTCTTCGCTGGGCTTGCTCACGACGCCCTGGTCAAGATCGCCGCAATTTGCCTGCCGAGGCACCTGGCACCGCACGAGGTCCTGTTCCTGAAGGGCGATCCCGGCGATGGCCTCTATGCCATCCGGCATGGCCGGATCCGAATTGGCACCACGGACGATGCCGGCCAGCAGCTGACGATGAACCTGCTGGGAGGCGGCGACGTCTTCGGGGAGATCGCCCTTCTCGACGGTCGCGCCCGCAGCGCCGACGCMATTGCGCTGGAAGACACCGAGATGTTCTTCGTGCCGCGGCGTGACTTCCTGAATCTGCTCGACAACGAGCCACTGATTGCAATCCGGCTGATCGAATTGCTCTGCGAGCGGCTGCGMGGCATGAGCGAGCGCATGGAGGACACGGCCTTCCTTCCAGCCGCATCACGGCTGGCGCGACGCATCGAAGTGCTCGTCACCGACTATGGCAGCGAGCTGCACATTTCCCAGGAGGAACTGGCGGCGCTGACCGGCGTCACCCGCGAAACCGTGAACCGCCAGCTGCAGCGCTGGAAACAGATCGGCATTCTCTCCCTTGGACGGGGCCGCCTCGTGATTCATAATGTCGACAGCTTTCGGCAGCTGGCGAAGTCCGGCGCGATCTGAATACCGAGCATGAGAGGCTTGCCATGCGCTTCCTCCGATTCTCGATTGCCGCTTGCGCCATTTGCGCATCGATCCCGCCCGCCGCCGCGCAACAACCTGCGGGCTGCACCCCGTCAGCGCGGACCGATCCGCCGAGAACCGTGTTCCGGTGCAGCGGTGGCCTGATCATTGAAGCGGAGGCCGCCACCCGCTTCCAGGTCCAATCGCCACAGCCCGGCCGCGCGATTCAATCAATCGCATTGGATGGCAAAGGCCTTCTGGTCGAGCTACCCCGTCGCCGCGGGYCCCTCCAGATCCTGACGCCCCACGCCATCGCCTCGGTCCGCGGCACGATCTATGCCGTCGACGTAACGACCTCGAAGACATCGGTGTTCGTCGCCGAAGGGCGCGTGCGTGTCACGCGCCGCGATGGCACGGACCCCGTCGAACTCAATCCCGGCGATGGCGTTGACGTCTCCCAGGAAAAGCGACTTGACGTGCACCGCTGGTCCCGCKAGCGCGCCGCAGGGCTGCTTGCTCGGTTCGGGCGGTGACCTCGACGCGCAGTGTCCGCCTGCCCGCGTCGATCACCATCCTCTGCCTCGTGATCGCCGCGCTCTGGTCCGGATTTCTGGGGCGAATGCATCTCGCGGGCGAGCGCAATCCTCTCGACCGAGTCGAGGCGGCGCTCGCCGACATGCGCCTGCTTATTGCCGGTCGACGCTCACCCCCAGGCGAAATCGTCATCATCGCCATCGATGATGAAACCGTGGCTCAGCAACGCGGCTACCCGCTCCAGCGCTCCACTTTGGCTCGGATGATCCTCGCCATTGGAACCGCGGCCCCACGCACCCTTGCACTCGACCTGCTGCTCGTCGACCCGACCTCGCCCGAGACAGATGAGGCGCTTGCCCAGGCTCTCGAACGAACGCCTTCACTCGTCGCCGCGGCCGGCAGCTTCGGCCKGGACGAGGAAGGAAGCTCGCAATTACCGGCACCGAAACAGATGCTCTGGCCGCTGTCGCCGTTCGACCGGTTGGCAGCCGTCGGTCTCGTCAATATTTCATCCGACGCAAGCGGCACCCCGCGGCATGTGCCGCTGCTTTTCCGGACCGACCGCGGGGTCATGCCATCATTCGTCCTAAGTGTGGCGGCAGGCTTCAAGGGCGAGGCTCCTGTGTTCGGCGTCGATACCGTGCGCCTGGCAGGCAGCCCGGTGAAGCTCGACCTCGGATTCCATCTTCCGCTCCGGTTCTACGGCCCGCGAGGCAGCTTCGAAACGATCAGTGCAACCGGCCTGCTTGCGGGCACCGTGCCCGTAGAGCGCCTGCGGGGCCGTATCGTCATTGTCGGCGTCACCGCCACGGCTATCGGCGACACCTTCAGCACCGCCTTCGATCCCGTGACGCCGGGCGTGGAGGTCCTGGCGACCGGCATCGCTCATTTGATCGCCGGCACCGGACTGGTCCGGGATCACGAGGTGCGGTTGCTCGACGCAGGCGTGGCACTCGTGCTGGCCACCGGCTCCGTCTTCTTCATCGCCTCTGCTCCGCTCGGCATCGGCGTCGGCGCAGCGGTCTTCGGTCTCGCTGCCTGGCTGCTGGCCACCACGGCGCTCTTCGCCGCAGGCTATTGGCTCAGTTCGGCGCTCCCGCTGGCGTCAGTCATTCCACCTGTCGTCCTCGCAGTGGTTTTACGGCAGACATGGGACCGCCGCCAGGCCACGGATATCGCCCGTTCCGAAGCCGCTTTACGGCAGTTTCAGCCGCCATTGCTCGCAGATCGCATTGCACGGGACCCGGGGTTCCTGCGCGAGCCGGTGCAACAGACGGTTGCGATCCTGTTCGTGGACCTCTCGGGCTTCACGCGGCTGAGCGAGCAGGCCGGCCTCACGCGAACACGCGAATTTCTCAAGGCGTTTCACACGCTCATCGAAAACGAGGTGACCGCGCATGACGGGCTCGTCATCTCCTTCATGGGCGACGGTGCAATGATCGCGTTCGGCATTCCAGATCCGCACGCCGATGATGCCGGCCACGCTCTCTCCACGGCCTGGGCACTGCTCAAGGATATGCGCGAGTGGGCCACCGGCGAAGAGGTATCGATTGGCCATCCGGATCTTCGTGTCGGTGTCCATTTCGGCCCGGTCATCGTCTCTCGTCTCGGGCACGAAGCGCATCAGCACATCACTGCGACCGGGGACAGCGTCAATGTCGCGAGCCGCTTGATGGAAGTCGCAAAGGAGCAAGGCGCCGCGCTTGCCGTTTCAGCAGAGCTCCTCGTCGCATCCGGCGACATCCGGAAGCGCCACCGCGAACCCGACAGCATTCGCACAGTCGAGATTCGCGGCAGGCGCCAACGCATCTCCGTCGCGCTCTGGGGCGCCTGACAGCATCTGTGATCCAGATCACAGAACGCATCCGCCTTTCCGGGAAGGGTTCGGCGACAATCCCACACAGGGGAAAGGCCATGGCCAAGTACAGGGCGATTCTTCCGCAGGTCCTGGCGCGAGAATTCCTCACGGACGGCGGACTGGAAACGACACTCGCCTTTCGTGACGGGCTTGAATTGCCATTCTTCGCCGCTTTCCCGCTGGTGCGCAGCGAAGAAGGCCGAGCCCGCCTCAAGGCCTATTTCCTGCCCTATCTCACGCTCGCCGCCGAGTACGGCAAGGGCTTCATTCTGGATACGCCGACCTGGCGCGCCAATCCCGATTGGGCCCGCAAGCTGGACTACTCGCGCACCATGATCGAGGAGGTTCAGAGAGCCTCGGTTCAGCTGGCGATGGAGCTGCGTCCTCACTACGAAACCAGCGATTCAAGGATCGTGATCAACGGCGTGATCGGGCCGCGTGGGGATGGCTATCGGATCGATACGCGCATGAGCGCGCGGCAAGCGCAGCTCTACCATCAGGATCAGGTCAAGACCTTTGCCCGCACCGAAGCGGACATGGTGAGCGCCATCACGATGACCTACAGCAACGAGGCGATCGGCATCGCCGCCGCTGCGCAGGCTCACCGAATGCCCGCCGTCATCTCCTTCACCCTGGAGACCGACGGCAGGCTCCCGAGCGGAGAGCCCCTGGGCCATGCGATCGAGCGCGTCGATGAGGCAACCGAGGCCTATCCCCTCCATTACATGATCAACTGCGCGCATCCCCTGCATTTCGAGCGGGTCATCTCCGGCAGCGCACCCTGGCTCGACAGGATCGGGGGCTTGAGGGCGAACGCCTCGACCTTGAGCCACACCGAACTCGACATGGCAACCGAACTCGATGCTGGGGATCCCCTCGACCTCGCCCATCGCTATCGCAGCCTGCGCAAGCAACTCAAGAACGCGCGTGTCCTCGGAGGCTGTTGCGGCACCGACCTGCGCCATGTCAGGGCGATCTGCTATGCCTGCCTGTAGCGCGACGGGAGATTGCGCCGCTGCCGCGGCTGCTCATGCCGCATCAGCGGCCTATGACACCATCTGGCTGGCGACACGAGACAGGTCAGCCGCAGCGCCCGTCTCCCGCAAGGCGCGCGACACAGTCCCGGACAGATCGTCAAAGCGTGCGAGAGCCTCCAGACGCGCCTCGACCTCGGGGTCGAGGCCCTGCGGCCTGAGGTGATCCCGGAGGGACGCCAGGCAGCGGTGCTCCAGCACGGGAGAGTTCAGCCGCCTTGCCTTCTCCACCGCCGAGCGCAGTGCCGCCTCCGCATCCTGCTGCTGCGCCCGCACGCCCCTGGCCATGATGCCGGCCTGGATCCGATCCAGCTCCGGCTCCAGCCACAGCGAACCGCTTCGCGACATCAACGCGATCGCCCGGTCGCAGGAGGCTTGCGCCTCCGCCAACTGCCCGAGTTGAAGCTGAGCTTCGGCGAGATTGGCGAGATAGCCGGAGAGGGACAATACGTAACCGACGCGTTCGAATGCCGCGATCGCCCTCTGCATGGTTGCCGCGCCGCGCGCGAGATCACCCTTCTGGCAGAGCCCCCAGCCCAGAAACGCCGCGCCATGGGCCCGGAAGCCTGCGAGCCCGTGCTGCTCCGACAAGGCCACCAGCCGCCCTGCCTCCTGCATCAGCTCATTGGTCGCCTTCGAAAGCCCGAAGACCCAGCCACCGACATAGGACATCGGAATCGCCGCGGAATGAGGATGCCGCAAGGCGTCTGCGGAGCGAAGCGCATCGATGCCTATGCGCAGGGACTCGCCGACATTGCCGAGGCAGAAATGAGCGAGGCTCAGCAGTGATCTGGTGTGAATCTCGGTGTTCTGGCCGAACATGAATGTACTGGCCTCGTCGCGATCACGCTCTCCGATGAGCAGGGAGTGCTCGAGATGCTCGATCGCCTCGTCGGCCTTGCCCTGGCCGAGCCGCACCATGCCGATCAGACGGTGCCCGATGGCTCGGCCGGAGCCATAGTCCGCGCGCTCGGATCGATCGAGGAAGTTCTGGGCCAGCGACGCGGCTTCGGGCACATCGCCGCTGCAATTGGCGAAAGTGAACTTTCCGAACAGGAACGGAAACATCAATGCCGAGGGCTCGTCTTCGCTGCAAAGCTCCAACCCGCGCTTGCAGCATTGCRGCAAACCTGACGATGTCGGCCCCTGCGCGGCGGTGATGGAGCCGACCAGCGCCGCCTGAAGGCCGCGCTCGAGCGTCGTCCGCGCCATGTCCTCCGGCAATTTGTCGAGCAGAGACAAGCCGTGGCGAATATGCCCGATCGCCTCGATATGGGCAGAACGCTGTCCGGCGCTCGCCCCAGCCCTCAGCCAGGCCTTGACTGCCTCCTGGTAGCGGCCCGCCTCGGTGAGATGGTGCGCAGTGACCTCAGGCAAGGGGATATCGACGCCGTCCCCCTGATCGAGCAGGCCCAGAATGCGATCATGGATCGCGCGCCGTTCGGTGGCGAGCATCGATTCATGAGCCATGCGCTGAAGTAATGAATGCCGAAACTCGTAGCGGATTTCCCCGCCTATGCGCTTGGGCAGGAGAATCTCGGCGTCGACCAGCGCCTCGACAGGCGCGATCACCTCCCTGATGCCCTTCTCCAGGACGTGGGCGAGGAATACCGGGGTGAAGGAACGACCGATACACGCCGCGGCCTGTACGACGGGTCGGGCACCCGGACGCCGATCGAGCCGCTCGGACATGAGTTCCGCGAGGAGAAGCGGGACATTCGACGGTTTGCGGATGGGATGAGGCGTCTGGATGTGTTCGTCGATCAAGGAGAGCACGAACTGCTCGACAAAGAGCGGAACGCCCTCGGCGGCAGCGACCGCCTGCGCGATCTTTTCGGGAGGCAGCTCCTCCGAACCCGGAATCGCGTGCGCCAGTGCGAGACTCTGCTCCCCCGACAACGGCTCCAACGTCACGACTTCGTCGGGCTCCGGCAATCCCTCGGCGCGCGGGAACGGCCGTGCGGTKGCCACGACCATCAGTGCCTCATCGCCCCCGGCTACGAGGAGTTCCCGCAAGAGCTCCGCCGAGGACGGGTCGAGCCAATGCGCATCCTCGATCACCACAAGGGTCGGCTGTCGGCGGGCCGTGCGCACGATGACCGAGATGACGAACTCATACTGCTTGCGCTTGAACATTGTCGGGGCCGGGGCAAACTGCTCGCGGATGCCGGTTGCAGCCAAACCGATCAGGCTTGCCAGTATTTCGTTGTTCTCCGGCGTGTTGAGGCCGATTTCGTCCAGGACGGCGCCGATCTTCGCGCCGCGCACCTTGTTGTCGTCCTCGAACTTGAGACCAGCCCGTGCCCAGAGAAAGCTCGCGACCGGGTAGAGCGGCGTACTCGCGAACAGCTCATGGCAATAGGTCATGTAAATCGCTGCATCGGAGAGCGCCGGATGACCGCAGATCTCCGTGATGACCTTCGTCTTTCCGACTCCTGCATCCGCGGCCACGAGAACGAACTGCGCCCGCCTGTCGCTCGTTGCGCTGGTCCAGCGCGCAAGGATGCTCTGGAGATGGCTTTCCCGGCCGACAGCGATCGGAACACTGCTCGCGACCCTGCCTCGGCGCCGCGCCGTTCCCAATCGCTCACGAGCAATCTCGAAGACTTCGATCTCACGCGAAAGGCCCCGGATGGCTCTTGGGCCGAGGGCCCTGACTTCAAACAGCCCGGCGGTGAGGTCGGTGACCTCCCGGGTCGCCACGACCGTCCCAGGCGCGGCCTCAGCCTGCAGTCGCGCCGCGAGATTGATGGCCTCGCCCACCGCACCGAGTTCGCTGGAGCCGCTGCTGACGCGGGCCGGAGCCATCACGACGAGGCCCGTGTGAACGCCGATACGCGCTGCGATATCCGGAACGGTGCCATCCTCGATGCTCGTGTTCAGCGTCTTGATCCGCTCCATCAGCTCGAGGGAGGCACGGACGGCCCGTTCCGCGTCGTTCTCGCGGGCCGTGGGATAGCCGAAGAAGATGAGGACACCGTCGCCCGTGTAACTCGCAACGAAGCCGCCATAGCGCTCCATGGTCGTCAGGGTCAGTTGCTGGTAGCGGCGCTGAACGAGACGGAGCTCTTCCGGATCAAGCTGCTCCGACAACTGGGTGTAACCGACGAGGTCGACGAAGACGATCGTGACGTAGCGCCTCTCCGACACAAGTTTTCGAGGCTCGGCTTCGCTCATCGTCATCGCACAGGCTCCTGTGTCGCGAAAGTCGGCGCTCGGCTACTGTCTCGTCAGTTTGAATATGGCCGCATATGCGCATAGAGTGAAGTCATTACCTAGCTGTCTCTAGTTTTTCCGCCAGTATACGGGGGGCGACCGTTCATGCCTGCCTCAAGAATATCGCGTCTTTTCTCCCGAACATCAGCCGAAGCCAGTCCCGGCGCACCACAGACGATCAAAACGGTCGTCATTTGCGCCCATCTTCGGCCTGGTCGCGACAAACGGCGCTCGACGCATTTCATGCAACCTATCGCAGGTCTGCATATTGCTGCACTGATCGATGCAAAGCGATTTGATGTCGTGCTTTATCATGAAGACTGGCACGGCCCATTCGACCCTGCACATTGCAACAAGTACGACCTCGTATTCCTCACGGGGCTTCAGCCCGACTTCGATCGACTGCGGCAACTCTCCTATCATTTCAGACGCAGTGGAGCGACGGTCGTTGCCGGCGGGAGCGTATGCACGCTTTTCCCGGAATTCGCTCAGCAGTTCTTCGATGTCGTCTGCGCCGGCGGCGTCGATTGCGTCAGAGATGTCGTTAACGATTATTTGGCCGGCTCGCTCCGACCAATCTACCGCTCTCCGATTGCACAAATCTCCGACTACACGGTCGATTATAGCCTTTTGCGCAAAAGCGGCATCAATCCGAGCACGCATCTTGCGGAGACCTCACGCGGATGCAGCTTCAAATGCAGCTTTTGCGTCATCCCCTCGGAAGTCGGGGCGCATGTTCGCCATGGGCTAGCCAGCTTCAAGGCGTCGCTCGAAAGCGCGCTGCAATCGAGCCCCCGCTTGAGCATGCGCAGCTGGTATCCGATGGTCATGCTGCTGGACAATAATTTCTCGGATGACCGGGCCCATATGCTGGCCATCTGCGAGTTCCTGCGCGACCATCCCAAGGTGCGGGGCTGGGGCGCGCTGGTCACCCAGAACGTCGTCCAGGACCGCGCGCTCATCGAGACCTTCGCCGCCTCCAAATGCGTCGGGCTGTTCGTCGGGATTGAATCGCTCGATGCGAGCTTTCTGCGCCGCTACAACAAGACCCAGAACCTCAGCCGGCGCCAGAATGTCATCGATGACGTCGCCTTCGCCGAGGGGCACGGCATTGCCGTCGGTTACGGCTATCTCTTCGACCCTCGCTACCAGACGGCTGCGGAGATGCAGCAGGCCATGGAAGCCATCGCCGACAACCCGCTGATGCCGATGCCGACCTATCTCAGCGTCGTTGCTCCTCTCGCCGGAACCCAGCTCTTCTGGGAGGATCTGGAGAGCGGGCGCCTGGCTCCCAATCTTCGCTTCCGGGACCTGGACGGCGAGACGATCTGCTACGCGCAGCTTGCCGAACCGGCTCAGCCGATCGTCGCCTTTCTCGAACGGATCTTCCGGCGTCCCTGGACCGTGGTCGGGCGCATGCGCATCCTGCTCAAGACCTTGCGGAGGCTCCGCCACAGCCGTTCGTTCAACCCGATGCGATGGTACATCATCGCCTCGGCGAGCTTTCATTGCTTTACCTGGTCAAAGTCCTCGCCGGCGCGACCGCGCACCTATCTGGCTGGGAGCGATACGCTCGACCCGCAATATGGCGAACATCCGGACGATCTGTCGCCGGAGGATCGCGTCCGCTATTTCGAGCCGATCGCGCTCACCGATGGCGACGGCAAGCCGAGCCTCTGGCTCATTCCCTATGCCGAAGCCCGCCGGAAACCCAAGGCGACGGCACGACCTCTGCCGGTTTCGCCTCCCCTGGACACCGGCATCGTCGCCATGCGGCCGGAGAAATAGCGCAGCATTCCAGGCTCACTTGCCTTTCGGCTTTGGGCTGGCCCTGCCCCTCGGGGCTGGAGAGCGCGGTCGTGGAACCTTGGGCGAACCTTCCTCTTCCGTAGGCCCGCCATCCTTCGGCATYGTACCGAGCTTCTGGCTGGCGCTCTTGGGCGCATCGACATAGGCCCTGCCGATGAGTCCCTGCAATTCAGGCAGACTGTATTTGGCGATGTGCGCGAGCGTCGCCGTCCGGAGCTTGGTGCTGTCTCCGGCAGCCTCCGCCTGGGCAGCCTGGAGACCGTCCAGAAACCTGTTGAGCTCGTCCCGGGAGGCACGCAAAGGAGGCGGCGGGGACTTTGGCTTGCGTGTTTTCACGGCCATGACGCACCTCGCCAAGCTACTGCATGATGTTGAGGATCTGCGCGCGGATCTGCGGGCTCAGCATCAGATCCATATGCTCGAGACTGTCCCGGTCAATGTCTCCGGTCACGGTGCGCACATTGGCCGCGGGGGTCGAGACCAGACGCGCGGACCAGGCCGGGATCACGCCATCTCCCGGGCAACAGGAGTGATCGACAATGGGTGACGGATCGGAGTTCGGGTCGAAGGCGGGGTCGATCCAGTCCCATGTCTGCTCAAGGATCGTCTCGTCGACGGTTCTTCCACTGCGCTGCTGGACGCCGCGGATATTGTAGAACTTGCTCTTCGTGGCCGCCCCGAGCGGCAGCGCCACATTCTCATAGACCGTGTTGCCCCGGCCCAGGGCGGCATGGCTGAAGCCCCAGTTCACGGGGTAGCGCACCTGGGTTCCGTTCTTCCCGGGGTTGTAAGGATCGGCGATCGCGCCGGTATCGCGGTCCCTGACCGGATATCGCGACAGCGGATAGTTCTGATCGGCAGCCAACGCCGCCTGGTCACGCTGGAAGGTCGCCTGGTCCAGGTAGAGAAGCGTGTATGGCCCCGGCAACGACGAGATCAACTGGGTCAGATTGCGCGGGTCGTAGGACCATGAGAGCCTGTCCAGGTCGGGGTCGCCCTTGAAATAGCGGTTCAGTTGCCCGGCATAGCCGTAGAAGGGCGACCCGACGCTGATCGCCCGCCTGACCGCTGCGACATGCGAGCCGCCCTGGTTCAGGACCAGCTTGACGACCATGCCGCCGAAGCTGTGCCCKATCAGCGTCACATCGGCGAAGGGATCGGTGCCGCATTCCTCGCGGACCCGTTGACGGAACTTCGGCACGAAGCTCTTCAGGAAGAAGCGCGCCACGAGCTCGGGATCGCGCCGCCAGTCCCAGCCAAAGACGAACCAATCGAATTTCCTGGCTGTGCACCAGCTCAGGAAATCGTCGTAGGGGGTAAGCACCGGAGGAAACCGGACGCAGCCATCGGCGATCACGAAATGCCGGCCCGCATCGTCATCGCCCTTCATCTTGAGCAGCAGCGCGCCCCCGGTCAGGATGGGGCAATCCAGCCAGATCAGATTGTAGAAATAGGGCGTATTGCCCTGGGTCGTGGTCGCCCATTTGATGCTGGATCCCATGCCTCCCGGGAACAGGATGACCGTCTTGCGCCGCGCCGGTCTGTGCTGCCTGTAGCGCGCGATGAACTGCGAAATCTGCTCGTCGAGTTGCGCGAGCTGCTGCTTGTCACGATCAGCGACGTAGCTCATTTCGCCTCCGGTCGAGAACGCTCTCACATTCTGCGGGTAAGGCAGGCTTGCTCATCCAAGCGACAGGCCGGCAGGGATGGGGCAACAACGACGCGACCATCCCAAACCGCAATGACAGCATCTCTCAAACGACTGACGCAGGCAATGCTGTAGTGACGCTACGAGATGCTTCCCTCAGATCTGCGTCAGGAACTCAAATCCGAACCAAGACGAAGAATGGGCGCACCGTCCGGGCGCATTCCGGCCCGAGGACATGTCTGACCGTGTTCCTGCGCCCTCTCGGCGCTCGCCACCGGCAAGCCGCCAGCGAGCCGGAGCGGGGATACGGCCGCGGCCGGCTCGCATCGGTCACAACTTCACCGCCCGCAGCCGCGCGGCATTGGCGATCACGCTGACCGAGGACAACGCCATCGCGGCCGCTGCGATGATCGGCGACAACAGCAAGCCGAAGATCGGATAGAGCACGCCTGCCGCCACCGGCACCCCGAACGCGTTGTAGACGAAGGCGAAGAACAGGTTCTGTCGGATATTGCGCATCGTGGCCTCAGACAGACGCCGGGCACGCACGATCCCGGTCATGTCGCCCTGGAGCAATGTGACGCCGGCACTCTCGATGGCGACATCGGTCCCGGAGCCCATCGCGATGCCGACATCGGCTGCAGCCAGAGCCGGCGCGTCATTGACGCCGTCGCCCGCCATCGCGACCACGCGCCCCTCCCGCTTGAGCTTCGCCACGACCGCGCTCTTGTCCTCTGGGAGAACCTCGGCCTCGACCTCGGTGATGCCGAGCCTGCGGGCCACGGCTTGCGCCGTGGTACGGTTGTCGCCGGTGAGCATGACGACGCGTATCCCCTCGGACCGCAGCGCCGACAGAGCCTCCGGCGTCGAAGCCTTGACCGGGTCGGCAATGGCGATCACGCCAGCGGGCTTGCCGTCCACGCCCATGAAAATCGCCGTCGCACCGTCCCTGCGCAGGTCGTCCGCGATCTGGACGAGGCCCGACACATCGACGCCGTGCTCGGCCAGGAAGCGATCATTGCCGAGCACGATCCGCTGGCCCTCGACCGTTCCCAACGCTCCCTTGCCGGTCGGGGAATCGAAGTCCGTCACGGCCGCCGTCGTAACGCCCTTGGCTTCGGCAGATGCAACGATCGCAACCGCCAGGGGATGCTCGCTCGGCCGCTCCACGCTGGCGGCAAGGCGCAGAATGTCGGCCTCGGAAAATCCCGAAGCCGGCCGGATCGCGGTGACCGCCGGCCGCCCCTCGGTGAGCGTGCCGGTCTTGTCGACGACAAGCGTGTCGATCTTCTCCATCTGCTCAAGCGCCTCGGCATTCTTGATCAGCACGCCGGCCCGGGCCCCTCGCCCGACACCGACCATGATCGACATCGGCGTCGCAAGGCCGAGCGCACAGGGGCAGGCGATGATCAGGACCGAGACCGCAGCCACCAGCCCGAAGGCAAGGCGCGGCTCCGGCCCCCAGATGGCCCAGGCGGCAAAGGCGAGCAGGGCAATGGCGATGACGGCCGGCACGAAATAGCCAGAGACCTGGTCGGCCAGGCGCTGGATCGGCGCGCGGCTGCGCTGGGCTTCCGAGACCAGCAACACGATCCGCGACAGCATGGCGTCGCGCCCGATCTTCTGCGCTTCGATGACGAGGCCGCCGGACTGGTTCATCGTGCCGCCGATCACGGCGTCGCCGACAGTCTTGGTCACGGGCATGGATTCGCCAGTGACCATGGATTCGTCGACAGCGCTGCGGCCATCGACCACTGCGCCGTCCACGGGCACTTTCTCGCCAGGGCGAACCCGCAGACGATCCCCCAATTGCACCGTATCGAGCTGGATCTCCTCCTCGGAGCCGTCGGCATTCAGACGCCGGGCCGTCTTGGGAGCAAGATCGAGAAGGGCGCGAATGGCGCCGCCCGTGCTTTCCCGCGCGCGCAGCTCGAGCACCTGCCCGAGCAAGACCAGCACCGTGATGACAGCCGCGGCCTCGAAATAAACTGCGACCGAGCCGTCATGCCCGCGGAAGGCCGGCGGGAAGATCCCGGGCATCAACGTCGCCACGACGCTGTAGACCCAGGCAACGCCCGTTCCCATCGCAATCAGCGTGAACATGTTGAGGTTGCGGCTGACCAGCGAATGCCAGCCGCGCTCGAAGAACGGCCAGCCAGCCCACAGCACCACCGGCGTCGCCAGGGCGAGCTGGATCCAGTTGGAGAGGTGACGCGGAATCAGGTGGTCAAGGTCGAGCAGATGCCCACCCATTTCCAGGATCGCGACCGGGAGGGCGAGAACGAGGCCGATCCAGAAGCGCCGGCTCATGTCGACCAGCTCGGCATTGGGCTGTGCTTCAGCAGTCATCAGAACCGGTTCGAGCGCCATGCCGCAGATCGGGCAGGAACCCGGCCCGATCTGCCTGATCTCGGGATGCATCGGGCAGGTGTAGGTCGCCCCCTCCGGCGCGGTATCGGTTGCCGCGGCTAGCTCTGGATCGACGTAACGAGCCGGGTCAGCCTCGAATTTCGACTGGCAGCCAGAGGAGCAGAAATAATAGGGCCGCCCTCCGTGCTGCGCGCGGTGTGTCGTCTCGTGGGGATCGACCGCCATCCCGCAGACCGGATCCTTGACCTGCCCCTCATTCGTCTTCCCGGCATCCTGGTGCCCGACATGGGCACCATGTCCGTGGTTACCATGGTGGGCGGCATGGCCCACATGGGCCTCGTGACCACCGTGAGACGTCTCCTTCGGGGCATTCGCCATGATATTCCTTTGCACAATCCGGCCGCGATAGCGGCGGCATCGTGCAACCTTCCATTGTGGGAAGGTCAAGCCTGCCCCTCACCGCTCCGCAGCATGCGCCTCGCAGAATTCAGCCAAGCTCCGGAAGGTCCAGGCTGGGCGCGGCATATCCTTCGRTGGCAGCGTTGCGCCTCCGCCCCCCTTGTCGTGACGGCGGTCGATCCAGGCACTGCTGATCCCCATTGCGCTGGCCGGCACGTGGTCGTGGAACAGGCTTTGCGCCACGTGGAGGATCTTGCCCTTGTCCTCGCCGACATGGGCCAGCATGTACTCGAAATTGGCGAGCGATGGCTTGTAGGAGCCGATATCCTGCGCGGTGAACCGGAGGTCGAACTCCGTGCCGAGCAAGGCCGCACTGCGGCCAAGGCTCGCGCGGTCGACATTGGAGAGCACGACAAGGCGATAGTGCCTGGCCAGATATTGCAGAGCCTCGCGACTATCGGGGAAGGCCGGCCAGTTCCCGACCGAAGCACCGAATTCCCGGGCCGCCAGCTGATCAGGCGGCGTGCCGAAATGCCTGGCGAGGTCGCCATGCACGCGCTCCAGAATCTCGGGATAAAGCAGCCGCGGCTGTTCAGCCTCCCACTGGCTTTCGAGCCGGGCAAACTCGGCGAGCAGGTCTTCGTCACGGACGACAATCCCCCTGGCGTTCAGCCAAGGCTGCAATTGCGCCAGCAGACCGGACTCCCAGTCGATCAGGGTGCCGTAAACATCGAAGGTCAGGGTGGTGAAATCACGCAGCTTCATGGGCCGTCTCCATCATCTCTCTGGTGACGGTCATAGACCGGCGGCGATTCCCGCTCTTGTCCCGATTTCCAAACCTTTGGGCTCAATCTCCACGTCGCAATGCCGCGGGAGTGGTCGAGCGCCGACGACGCAGGCTTCGCGTCAGCGCACTTTGATCGCTGAACCCGACTGCAAGCGCGATCTCGGCAAGCGGACGCCGGGTTTCACGGATCAGTTGTTCGGCTTCCCGCAGGCGCAGATCGGCGAGATAGCGCCCCGGCGACATACCGATCCAACGCTGGAACAGCGCATGCAAGCCACTGACCGACACGCCGGCGGCGACTGCCAGCTGCTGGACGGTCAGCGTCGCATCATAGCCATGACCGAGCAGCGAGACCGCACGCTCCAGCGCTGGCGGCCAATGCAGCCGATCGCCGGACCGTTCCGCCACCGCCTCGAGCAACATGCCGCCGAGCCGATCAAGCAGGTCCGATCGGCGCGCAGGCGCCGCCGCATCATGGGCGATGTAATGCGCGAGATGCCGCAATCCGGCGTCGAGGGGGTGAAATGGCTGCCCCTCCGCCTGGTGGACGAGGCGATCCGGCAGGCCAAAGAAGCCCGCTCCGGTCGGAACATCGAGCACGACGAAATGGCCATGATGCGGGGTCGTGAAACGGTGGCGCGCCTGCGAGGCGACGATCACGAAGCTGCTGTCATCGACGATGCCATCCTGCCCCGCGATGCGCATCTGCATGGTGCCATCGACGGGCACGACAATCTGATGCCAGTCGTGCGCGTGCTCCGTTTCATGTGGCGGATAGGATCGTAGCGACAGGATCGGGCGCATCCGCAGCCTCCCCATTCGAAGTTCTGTGCCCGAAGTTCGACACCCCGGGGAAGCGCCGGCATGAGCACGGCAAAATGGGCAGAGAAGGGCCGCTTCGCAAGCATCATTCGACGGAAAACCGAAGCAAATGAGCCAGTCCTGGGGCGCTATTCCCTGGCTCGCCTGCGATGAGTTCATGGACCTTGCGGCGGCAATCGCTCATACCAGAGCCGAAAGTCCACAGCGGTGGATGATGAAATCGCCCCATGCTCAACCTCAACGACCTTCATCTCTTCGTCCAGGCCGTCGACAGCGGCGGCTTCGCGTCGGCGTCACGCCGCCTCGGCATGCCCAAATCGACGATCAGCAAGCGCGTCGCCGTGCTTGAAGCCAGTCTCGCCACACGGTTGATTCACCGGACATCGCGCAGCTTCACGCTGACTGAACTCGGGCGGGACTTCTACGAGCACGCGCGCGCCTCGCTGATCGAGGCGGAAGCCGCCGAGAGCATCGTCCGCCGGCGCCAGGCCGAGCCCAGCGGCACCGTGCGGGTCACGACATCGGTCCCGACAGCGCAGCTCTACCTGGCGGAACGCCTACCGGCGCTTGTGGCAGCCTATCCGAAGCTGACGGTGCAGCTTCATGCCACCGATCGCTTCGTCGACCTGGCCCAGGAGGGATTTGACATCGCGGTGCGCAGCCATTTCGCGCCACTGCCGGATTCGGGGCTCGTGCAGTTGCAGGTCGCCACGGTGACCATCATACTGGTGGCGTCTCCGGGCTATCTCAGCCAGCGGAGCGCTCCTGCCGTGCCAGGCGATCTCAGTGTGCATGACGGGCTCCTGGTCTCCCCCTCCGCCAAGATCTGGCGACTGCACGACAGCGCAGGCCAGGAGGTGCTCGCCGCGCCCTTCGGGCGCTTCATCGCCGACGAAACGCAGATATTGCTCGGAGCTGCCAAGGCCGGGCTTGGGATCGCATGCCTGCCGGAGGTCGCCTGCCGAAGGGCCATCGATGCCGGCGAAATCATGCGCGTCCTGCCGGACTGGACAGCCGGCACGGTCACGACCTCGATCCTGACGACACATCGGCGCGGGCAGCTCCCCGGCGTCCGCGCGGTCGTCTCGTTTCTGGCAAAGGGGCTGCGCGCTTAGCGTCGGGCGAGCCGACAAGGGAATAATCCCGCCCTCGGAAACAGTTTTCCTAAGCGAAGCATCGGTCACGATGCTATTCATCTCCGGCGCTCACCCCGAATCAGCCCGCCTGACGAAAATAGTTCGATGAGGATCCTMGCCCCGGCCGCCAGGTCTTCGCTGCCCCAGCTCCGCKACGAGCGGCTCGCCGACGGGTGGACAGGCCGGTGACGGAGAAAAGCCAGACCGGCTCTGTCGCAGCCCTCGGTGCGATCGTCACCGGTGCCCTGATCCTGCAGATCGCAAGCACGATCATTCACACGGTCGTACCCCTGCGCCTGGCGGTCGAAAAGCAGCCTCCTCTCCTCATCGGCATCGTCGGTTCCGCCTATTCGCTCGGCTTCCTGCTCGGCTGTTTCGCTATCCCCTCGCTGATCCGGCGGATCGGCCATATCCGTGGCTTTGCGGTCTTTGCCGCGGTGCAATCGGTGCTTGCGCTGAGCTTTCCGGCCATGCCGGTGGAATGGTGGGGCGTCTCGCGCTTCATCATGGGCGTGGCCGCAGCCGGGCACGGCATCTGCATCGAAAGCTGGATCAGCGGACAGGCGCCTTCGAGCCATCGCGGCCGGATTTTCGGCGCCTACCAGATCCTCAATCGCCTCGCACTGRTCGGCTCGCAGATCGGGATCGGCTATGTCGCCATCGAATCCCACGACATCTTCCTGATCGCGAGCGCCGCTTTTTCGCTGGCGCTCATCCCGGTCGGGCTGACGCGCACGAGAGCCCCGGAATCGCACGAGCTCGTCTCGGTCAAGCTGAAGACGCTCTGGCTCCAGGCCCCGGCTGCCGTCGTCGGTTGTCTTTACGTCGGATTGATGGGCGGGGTGCTGACCAATGTCGCCCCGGCCTATGGCATCCTCATCGGTCTCGACCAGCAATCGGCCATCCTGCTGACCGCCTCGATCCAGATCGGCGCGCTGATCCTGCAATGGCCGATCGGCCTGATGGCCGACCGGATCGACAGCCGCATCATCATGCTGGGCGCGGCAACGATCGTGACGCTCGCTGCCGCAGCGCTCGGCGCCGTGCTCTTCGCCAATGCTCCGCACGCCAAGCTCTGGTCCTACACCCTCTTCGCGCTGATCGGGGGCTGCAGCGTTGCGCTCTACACCGTCGCGGTCACGCATGCCTATCTCAGGCTGGGGCAGGATCAGGCGGTCGGCCTTTCGGCCGGGCTGCTCTTCCTCTGGGGAACGGGCGCAGCCATCGGCCCGATCGTCGCCACCGGGTTCATGCAAGTGTTCGGGCCGCAGGCGTTGCTGGCCTATATCGGCCTGCTATCGGCCGGCCTCGTCGGCTATCTCGCTGTGCGGCTGTTGAAAAAGCCGCCGGCGGCAAGCCTCGGCTCCGAGCGCAGCACACGGCCACCGTCCATGCCGGATATCGGGCCGAGACCGCGATAGGCAGCTCTTACAAAGCGATAGACAGCTCTCGCAAAGCGGCCCGCCTGTGCCAGGCGGGCCCTGTTCATATCATACGCCGAGCGGGCTCGGTGTGCCGGCGCCAGGCTCAGTAGCCGAGCGCCATGCCGTCCTTGCGCTGATCGGAGCCGCCGAGCAGGACGCCCCGCGCCTCGTCGATCCAGATGGCCTGGCAGCCGCCGGTCGGCTCGGGCAGCACCGAGACATCATGGCCGCGCGCGGCGAGATCGGCGCGGATCTCGGGGCCGATCGTCGACTCGACCGTGAGCTTGCCCTCGGCGACGAAGCTGCGCGGGCGGTCGGCCGCCTGCTGCGGGTCGTCGCCACGATCGAGCATCGAAGACAGGACATGCGCGTGGCCGGTCGCCTGATACTGGCCGCCCATCACGCCATAGGTCATCTGGGTGCGGCCATCCTTGGTCAGCAGCGCCGGGATGATGGTGTGGAGCGGGCGCTTGCGCGGCGCGATCGCGTTGGGATGGCCCTCGATCAACCGGAAGCCGGCGCCACGGTTCTGCAGCATCACACCGGATTCAGGCGCATAGATGCCGCTGCCGAAGGCCCAGAACAACGAATTGATGAAGGAGACGGCGTTACGATCGCGATCGACCACGGTGAGATAGACCGTGTCGCGATGCACCGGCATGTCGTCGTCGACGGCGGGCTGCGCCCGCTTCATGTCGATCCGGTCGCGCAGGCGGCCGATGAAGGCATCCGACAGAACCTGCTGCACATCGACAGGCGCAAAGGCCGGATCGGCAACGAGCAGGTCGCGCTGGTGATAGGCAGCCTTCGTCGCCTCCGCCAGCAGATGGATACGATCGGCCTCGCTGACGCGCCCCTCGGCGAGATCGAAACCCTCGAGGATGCGGGCGATGATCAGTGCCGTCAGCCCCTGGCCGTTCGGCGGGCACTCGTGCAGGCGATAGCCACGATATTCGGCTGAAATCGGCTCGACATAGTCGGAGGTCTGGCMGACGAAGTCATCCGCGACATGCAGAGCGCCGTTGCGATTGAGGACGGAAACGATCTCGTCCGCCACTGGCCCGCGATAGAAGGCGTCGCGTCCGTGCTGGCCGAGCCGGCGCAGCGTCCGCCCGAGCGCGGGATGGGTCATGCGATCGCCGACGCGGGGGGCTTCGCCGCCCGGCAAATAGACAGCGGCCGCACCTTCATATTTACGCAGGCGATTGGCGTAGATCGCCCAGTCATGGGCGACGCGCGGGGTCACCAGGAAGCCGTCCTCCGCCGCCTTGATGGCGGGCTGCAGCACTTCCTCCAGGCTGAGGCGGCCATGGTCGGCCGAGAGCCGGCACCAGGCATCGGCCGCGCCTGGAACCGTCACGGCATGGGGTGAGTTATCGGCAATCGAGGTCATGCCCTGCTCGCGGAACCAAGCCAGCGTCGCCGCCGCGGGTGCACGCCCGGAGCCATTGAGCGCGATCGGCGCCTTGCCGGGCTGAGCGTAGATCGCGAAACAGTCACCGCCGATGCCGGTCATATGGGGGTCGATGACGCCCTGCATCGCCACGGCGGCGATCGCCGCATCGATCGCATTACCGCCCGCCTTCAGGATGCCAAGCGCCGCCAATGTGGCCGCGGGGTGGGAGGTCGCCGCCATCCCGTTCTCTGCCACCGCCAGCGAACGCCCCGGTCTGGTGAAATCCCGCGTCCCGAACATGGTCGTCTCTTCCCTTTGTCGTCAGCTCAAACCGGCTGCTGCTGCGCGGTCGCATATCATGATCGCGGCGCGATGTGTCCTGAGGATCGACGCAGGGCAGGCAGGATCGAGGGGCCCCTTGACCGCGCGGGCCACCGCCGCCGCCTTCCCCGCTCCGGTAGCGATCAGGATGATCCGGCCCGCCTCCAGAATCGTCCCGATCCCCATGGTGATGCCGAATTCCGGCACCGTTTCGCTTCCGTCGAAGGGCCCCTGGTTCGCTTCCTGAGTCGAGGCCGCGAGCGCGACCTGGCGCGTACGCGAGGTAAAATCCGAACCGGGTTCGTTGAAGGCGATATGGCCGTTGGAGCCGATGCCCAGCAGCTGCAGGTCGATGCCGCCGGCCGCCGCGATAGCGGCTTCATAGGCTGCCGCCTCACGAGCGAGATCGAACGCATTGCCGTCTGGCATGAAGGTGCGGGAGCGATCGGCATCGACCTTGTCGAACAGCGTCTCATTCATGAAACGCGGGAACGAGGCCGGGTGCTGCGGCGGCACGCCGACATAATCGTCGAGATTGAAGCTTGTGCTCGCGGCAAAGGAGACCCGCCCGGCGCGATAGGCCGCAACCAACTCGCCGTAGACCGGGCGCATCGTCTCGCCTGTCGCCAGGCCAAGCACGGTCGAAGGCCGCGACAAGAGTTCCGCCACGATCCTGTTCGCGACATCCGCGGCAACGGTAGCGGCATCGTCGAGCACGACGAGGCCGGGGGCAGTGACATGGGCGTTCATGCTGTCTCGGTCGCCTTCCCGACGGGGAGAGCGAAGTCGCTCTGGAGGCTGGTCAGGCCGAACAGGCTGTCATGGATTCGTGACAGCGCCGTGCCGACGGCTCCGACAAGCGTCGCGCGGCTGCCAAGCGCGCTCGGCTCGATCCGCAGGGCTCCCCCGAGATGCCGGGCTACGAGCGTACGCAGTCGCGAGATCAGTTCTTCGCGCACGCCAATGCTGCCGCCGAGCACAATCAGTTCAGGGTCGACCACGGCGCGGATCGCCATCATGCCCTGGACCATGACGCGCGCCGTCTCGTCGAGTGTCGCGATGGCGGCCTCTTCGCCCTGGGCGAGCTGCGCGAAGACACCGCGCACATCCTGCGCCATGCGACCGCCAAAGCCGCGGTAACGCTGAAGGATGGCTACGCTGCCGATCGCGGTCTCAAAGGGGCCATGGAACTGGCCGCGCGAGTCGAAAGGATCGCCGCCAACCGGCAGAAAGGCGATTTCGCCAGCAGCCCCGCTGGCGCCGCGGGCAAGTCGCCCATCCAGAACAAGGCCCATGCCGATGCCGGTGCCCATCGCGATGAAGGCGAAGTTGCGGACGTCCTTGCAGCAGCCCTGCCATTGCTCGCCCATCGCTGCGAGATTGACGTCATTCTCGATCACCACGGCACAGCCGAGACGGCGCTCGAGCTCGTCCGCCACCCGGATGCGGTCGAAGCCGGGGATGTTGGGCGCGATCTCGATCTTGCCCGAGCGTGGATCGACGACGCCCGGACTGCCCATGGCGGCGCAGCGCAGGCCGCCCGGAGCGAGGCCGGCCTTGCGCGCCAGCCGCTCAGCCAGCGCGCCGATCTGTTCTACCACCGCAAGGCCGCCGCGCGAATCCGTCGGCTCCATCTCTTCCGCGACGATCGTACCGACCACATTGGCAAGCGCGGCGTGGATCTTGGTGCCCCCGAGATCCACGCCGAGCACGAAAGCGGCGTCCTGCTGGATCTCGTAGGTCACGGCACTTCGTCCCACCGCGCCCTGCGTCTGCCCACGCACACGCAGCCAGCCGCTATCCTCCAGCGCGCGCACGACCTCGGAGGTCGTCTGCTTCGACAGGCCGGTGATGCGGGCCAGCTCGGCACGTGAAATCGGGCCGCGATGCAGCACGGCCTCAATCACCGAGCGCACCGACATCTGGCGCGCAACCGGCGTGGAGTAAGCCTCTGCGCGAGGCGGTTCATCCGTCAATTCGTCAACCATGCGAACTAATAACGGATCGTTCTTGCCAATTGTCAATCTCGCACATGCAAGATGCGACTAAATCCTCTTGCCGAGCGGCATTGTTCGTCAGGTGTCTTTACAAACTCGAGAGCACGTGCATGCATTCCCGTCAGCATCACGCTCAAGACGGCGCCGCCTCGGCGGCAGCTGGTGACGAGACGGCTCGGGAGGCTGGATCATGCGAAATTCTAGACCATTGGTTTTTGCCGCTGCGCTCGCAGCCAGTCTGGCAGGCGCTGCAGTTGCCGCTTCAGCCCAGGGCACCAATCTGCGGGTCGGCATCCAGGACGACCCCGATGCGCTCGACCCGGCGACGAGCGGGACCTATGCCGGCCGCTTCGTCTTCGCGGCCATGTGCGACAAGCTCGTCGATATTGCGCCTGACCTGACGATCGCACCGCAACTCGCCCAGAGCTGGGAATGGGCGCCGGATCAGAAGGCGATCACCTTCAAGCTCCGCCCAGGCGTGAAGTTCCACGACGGCACCAGCTTCGATGCGGAGGCCGTGAAGTTCAACATCGAGCGCATGCTGACGATGAAGGACTCTCGCCGGAAGGCCGAGCTTTCAGCGGTGGCTGGCGTCGAGGTCGTGGCCCCCGATCAGGTGCGCCTGACGCTCAAGGAGCCTTTCGCCCCCCTGCTCTCCGTGCTCAGCGACCGCGCCGGCATGATGGTCTCGCCTGCGGCCGGTGCGAAGGACGACTTCGCCAACGCGCCTGTCTGTGCGGGACCCTACAAGTTCGTCGAGCGCAAGGCGCGCGACCTGATCAAGCTGACGAAGTTCGCAGATTACTGGGACGCCGCCAATTACGGCTATGACAGCGTGGCCTATTATTACGTGCCGGATTCAACCGTTCGCCTGTCGCGCGTTCGGGCCGGCGATCTCGATCTCGTCGAGCGCGTCGCACCGACCGATCTCAAGACCGTGCGTGACGACAAGAGCCTCAAGCTGCACGGCGCGCCCGGTCTCGCCGTCTCGCATCTGATGGTCAATCTCGGCAATGGCGAGAAGGCCAACGGCCCCCTGGCGAAGGATGCCCGGCTGCGCAAGGCCTTCGAGCTCTCGCTCGATCGSGCCATCATCAACCGCGTTGCCTTCAACGGTGAATACACCGCCGACAACCAGATGATCCCGCCCTCGGACCCGTTCCATTCGAAGGCGCATCCGGTTCCGGCCCGTGACGTCGCCGCGGCCAAGGCCCTGATGGCGCAGGCCGGAGTGACCAGCGTGCCGGTCGAGATCACCTTCGAGAACGCCCTCACGGATGCGCGCGTCGCACAGATCGTGCAATCCATGGCCAAGGAGGCGGGCTTCGACGTCAAGCTTCTGCCGCTCGAAACGGCGAGTGCGATCCAGCGCTATCTCGCGGGCAATTTCGAGGTCTATATCGGCAACTGGAGCGGGCGCGGCGATCCGGATCCGACCCTCTACGCCTTCTTCTCCTGCGCCGGCGGGCAGAATTTCAACAAATACTGCAACCGCGATCTCGAAACCGTCCTGAACAACGCCCGTGCCGAGGGTGACGCCGGCAAGCGCAAGGCGCTCTATGAGAAGGCCACCGGCCTTTATCTCGCCGACCTGCCCAGCATCCCGCTTTATCATCCGAACTGGTTCTTCGCGGCGCGCGCCAATGTCGGCGGCCTCAGCGTGTATCCCGACGGGTTGCTGCGGCTGAAGGGCGTCAAGCCGGCGCCGTGAGGCACGTGCCGGCGGCCGAGAGGGGCGCGGAATGATCAACTTCCTGGCGGGGCGTCTGGCCGTCGCGGTGCCGACGCTGCTGCTGGTCTCGATCCTGGTATTCGGGCTGCAGAAACTGTTGCCCGGCGACCCCGCGCTCGCACTCGCCGGCGAGGATCGCAGCCCCGAGATCATCGCGTACCTCCGCGCCAAGTACCAGTTCGACCAGCCCCTGCCGGTGCAATACTGGAGCTGGCTGAGCGCCTTCGTGCAGGGCGATTTCGGTCTCTCGATCCGAACCCGACTGCCGATCGGCACGATGATCGCAGAGAAACTGCCGGTCACGATCGAACTCGCGACGCTCTCGATGCTGATCGCGGTCGCGATCGGAATCCCGGCCGGAATCATCGCCGCCCTGTGGCGCGGTTCGGTGCTCGACCACGCCGTCAGCCTGTTCGGCCTCGCCGGCCTCTCGATCCCGAGCTTCTGGCTCGGGATCATGCTGATCCTGCTGTTCTCGGTCTCGCTCGGCTGGCTGCCGTCAGGCGGCTACGTCCCCTTCTTCGAAAGTCCGCTCGGCAACCTGAAGACCATGGCCATGCCGAGCCTCGTGCTCGGCGCCGCCTCCGKCGCCATCATCATGCGCCATACCCGCAGCTCGATGTTGACCGTGCTGAAGCAGGATTTCGTCCGCACGGCGCGCGCCAAAGGCCTCAGCGAACATGTCGTCGTGGTCCGCCATGCGCTGCGCAACGGACTGATCCCGGTCGTCACCCTTGGCACGCTGCAATTCGGGCAGCTCCTCTCCGGCGCCGTGCTGACGGAACAGGTCTTCGGTATTCCCGGCTTCGGCAAGATGATCGTCGACGGCGTCTTCAGCCGCGACTACGCCGTGGTCCAGGCCGTGGTGATGTGTGCGGCCGGTTTCTTCCTGCTGATGAGCCTTCTCGCCGACATCGCCTATGCGGCGCTCAATCCGAAGCTGCGCGGATGAGCCAGGTCGAGATCATTGGGCCCTCTGTCCCGGTGCGGACCCGTACGGGGTGGGAGCKCCTGCTGCGCGAGCCTTCGGCGCTGATCGGCGGTGGCATCGTGCTCGTCTTCGCGCTGATGGCCGTCTTCGCCCCCTGGGTCGCCCCCTACGATCCCAATGCCTCGGACTGGTCGACGATCCGGCTCGGCCCGACACTCGCCCACCCCTTCGGCACCGACGATCTGGGCCGGGACGTCCTGTCGCGCATCATCTTCGGCGCGAGGGCCTCGCTCGCGGCCGGCTTCCTCTCGGTGGCGATCGCACTGGTCTTCGGCGTGCCCTTCGGCCTGATCGCCGGATATTTCGGCGGTGTCGTCGACATCGTGATCTCGCGCCTGACCGACGCGCTGCTCGCCTGTCCGTTCCTGGTTCTGGCGATCGCGCTTGCCGCCTTCCTCGGCCCAAGCCTGCAGAACGCCATGATCGCCATCGGCATCTCGGCGATGCCGATCTTCGTGCGGCTCGCGCGCGGGCAGACCCTGATCGTGCGGGAAGAAGACTATGTCAGCGCGGTGGTCTCGCTCGGCGCGTCGCATCGCAAGGTCATCATCTCGCATATCCTGCCCAACATCATGCCGCCGCTCGTCGTGCAGGCAACGCTGACCACGGCGATCGCTGTGCTGGCGGAGGCGAGCCTCGCCTTTCTCGGCCTTGGCCAGGCGCCCCCCGACCCATCCTGGGGCAGMATGCTCGACGCCGCGCGGCAATTCCTGGTGGAGGCCCCCTGGATGGCGATCTGGCCCGGGCTCGCGATCGTCGTCGTCGTGATCGGCTTCAACCTGCTTGGCGATGCGCTCAATGACGTTCTCAACCCGCGCGACTGATCACGAGGTGGCCATGCCCGATCACTCCCTGCTTCCCACCCTGCGGATCGGCTTCGTCGGCTCCGGCTTCATCGCGCATTTCCATCTGACGGCGCTGATGGGAGTCCGCAATGTCGCGGTCACCGGGGTCTACTCGCCGCGCGCGGAACGCCGCGCGGCCCTCGCGGCGCGGGCGAACGAACTCGATCTTGGCCCCTGCAAGGCGTTCGCCAGCCTCGAGGCCATGCTGACCTCCGGCGAGATCGACGCGATCTGGCTGCTGAGCCCGAACCACACGCGCGTCGAGACGATGCGCGAGATCCACGCGGCGGTAACGTCCGGCCGGTCCCGCCTGCGCGCCATCGCCTGCGAGAAGCCTCTGGGCCGGACACTGCGCGAGGCGCGCGAGATGCTGAGGCTGGCCGAGGATGCCAGGCTGCTGCACGGCTATCTCGAGAACCAGCTGTTCTCGACGGCGGTGCAGCGCGGGCGCGAGATCATCTGGCGTCGCGCCGTGCCCGGCGCCGGTCGGCCCTATATCGCGCGCGCCGCCGAAGAACATAGCGGCCCGCACGAACCCTGGTTCTGGCAGGGCGAGAAGCAGGGCGGCGGCGTGCTCTCGGACATGATGTGCCACAGCGTCGAGGTCGCCCGCCATCTGCTGACCGCGCCGGGCGAGCCCCGCGATGCGCTGACCCTGGTCTCCGCCAATGCCACCGTCGCGACGCTGAAATGGAACCGGCCGGCCTATGTCAAGCAGCTCAAGGCTGGGATGGGCCCTGAGGTCGACTATGCYAAGCGGCCGTCGGAGGATTTTGCACGCGGGCTGATCACGCTGCGGGACCCCGACGGCAACGAGCTGATGATCGAGGCGACGACGTCATGGGCCTATGTCGGCCCCGGCCTCAGGATCACGCTCGAACTGCTCGGGCCGGAATATGCGATGGAGTTCAGCTCGCTGAACACGGGACTGAAGATCTTCTTCTCGCGCGCGGTCAGCGGCGCAAGCGGCGAGGACCTGGTCGAGAAGCAGAATGCCGAGCACGGCCTGATGCCCGTGCTGGAGGACGAAGCCGGCGTCTATGGCTACACGCTGGAGAACCGGCATTTCGTCGAGGCGTTCCGGCGCGGCACCATGCCGGAGGAGACCTTTGCCGACGGCGTCGCCGTCGTGCACATGCTGATGGCGCTCTATCGCTCGGCGGAACTCGGCCGGACCGTGAACTTCGCCGATGAGGATCTGGACGAGTACGTCCCCGTCGTCGCGCGGCCGGCGACCTGAGATCAGCGCTGCCGCCCGGGAGAACCGGGCGGCAGCACATTTGGACCAAAGCCTTGGATCAGGCCTTGTAGTAGTCGTCGATCAGCTTCTRCTCGGCAGCGGCAGCCTCCTTCAGGGCCGCGAGCGGATCCTGGTTCTGCAGCAGCACCCGGTCGAGCATGTCCTGGAAGATCTGGCCCTGAGCCTCTTCCGCCACGAAATCGGTGGCATGGGCGTATTTGAGGCCAGCCAGCATCGGGCCGGAAAGCGGATCGGCCAGGTTCTTGGCGCTCAGTGCGACCTCGGGCTTGGCCGGCAGCTCGCCGGTCTTCTCGAACCAGAGCTGCATCGCGTCATTGGTGGTGATGAAGGCGAGGAACTTGAGCGCTGCATCGCGCTTGGCTCCGGTCGCGCTCGACGCCAGGCCATTGACCCAATAGGAGGCGTAGTTGCTGGCAATGCCGTTATGGGTCGGCATTTCCGAGACGCCCCAGTCGAAGCCACGCGCGCTCTTGAAGGTGCCGAGGCGGAACGAACCGTCGACATGCTGCGCCGCCTTGCCGGCCTTGAAGGCCGCCTGGCTCTCGGAGAGGAAGCCCGCCGCAGCGACCTTATGCTTGCGCTGCAGATCGGTATACCAGCCGAAGGAGGCGGCCCCCGCGTCGTTGGCATAGGTCACGGTGCGGCCATCGTCCGAGTAGGGCTTGCCGCCGAACTGGCGCAGCAGGATCTCGCGCCACCAATGGTAGTCCTGCGACGGGATGCCGATGGTCGCGCCGGCCGTGGTGATGTTGCCACGCGAGTCGCGCTCGGTGACGGCCAGCGCGTTCTTCAGCATGTCGTCAAGCGTCACCGGCGGCTTGCCACCAGATGCGCCCGGCTTGCTCAGCAGCGTCTTGTTGTAGAACAGGCCGAGGCTGCGGACGGCGGTCGGAAGCGCCCAGTATCCCTCGTTCGTCCGCATCATCCGGACGAACTCGAAATAGTTCTTGTCGATATCGGCGACGTTGAAATGCTCGGCCGGCAGCGGCTGGATCAGCTTCGACTTGGCGTATTCGCGCATCCAGCCGAAGAAGAGCTGCAGGACATCGGGTCCCTCGCCCGCCGGCACGGCAGCCGCCGTCTTGGTCCGGTACTGGGCGTAGGGGAAGTGCGTGTRCTTGACCTTGATGCCCGGATTGGCAGCCTCGAACTGCTGGATGAGCGCATCCATCGCCTCGACGCGTTCCTTGAAGAAGTACTGCCAGTACTMGATCTGCACGGTCTGGGCACGCAGCACACTCGGCGCCGCCACGGTCAGGCCGGCGGCCGCGGCCCCGGTCGCGAAGCTGCGCCGGCTGAGGCGGAAGCCCTGGTTGTCTGTCGTCATGGTCTACTCTCCCTTGTTGTCCCTGGTGAAGGATGGCAGGCGTGGAACAGGCGGGCGCCGGCCCGCATCTGTGGCTGGAGACTGAAATGCGGCGACTGGACCTCGATGGCGCAACGCTGTTTGCGCTGACCGATGCCGCGCCAGCGCCGGCTGCTTCGCGCTATGCGTTTCCCGAAGCCGATTTCGCGGCGCATCCTGAATTGACGGCGCGCTGGTTCCCCGGCGGGATGTTCCACACGCGCTTCGGCGTCTTCGCGCTGCTCTGCCGCGATGGCCGCATCCTCATGGTCGATGCCGGCCTCGGCCCCGGCCCCAGTCCCTATTTCGACGGGCTCGGCGGCCGGCTGCCAGAGGAGTTCAAGGCCGCTGGGCTCGATCCGAACGCAGTCTCGCTCGTGGTCTTCAGCCATTTCCATCTCGACCATGTCGGCTGGRCACTCGACGAGACCGGCGCTCTCCGCTTCAGCCAGGCGCGCTATCTCGCGCCGGCAGCCGAGATCGCGCACTGGCAGGCTCAGGGCGAGGAAGCCGCCCTGCCGCACCATGTCGCGGCCTTCCGGCGCAGCATCGCGCCCATCGTCGAGAGCCGTCGGCTCGAGGCCGCAGAGGCTGGACTGCCGATCTTCGACAGCGGCAAAATCACCGCCTCGCTCCTGCCGGCTCCCGGACATACCGCCGGCCATCATGCGATCCTGATAGAAGGTGCGGGCCGCCCCGTCCTGATCGCCGGAGACAGCTGGCACAACCCGGCCCAGATCGCGGTTCCCGAGTGGTGCCATCGTGCCGATCGCGACCAGGATCAGGCGCGGCAGAGCCGCCGCGCCGTGGCGGAACATGCAGCCAGAACCGGGGCGATCGTTGCCGCCGGGCATTTCATCGAGTCCGAGGCCTTCGGCCAGATCGTACAGGACGCCGCGACGGGCGCCCTCGCCTACCAACCGCTCCACCAATAGGCTGGCCGGTTCGATCTCGATTGCGGGACAAGCCGGCACCATGGCCTCAGCTCCCCGCCGCCAGATCCCGCCTGCCATTGGCCGGACGGGTTTTTCCTAGCTCCGATGCTCTCGCCGCACGCGCCGGTTTCGGCAGTTTTGCCGCACGCGGATGCGGCGTCAGGCCACTGAACAACGGCAAGGTCGCGCCGCCGAGAGCCGGCGAATTGCGGCCAGCGCGCCCGGTCAGCAAGCGCGGCTGCTGTCGGCCCTTGCGCTGGCTGACGGAGGCCGGCAGCGGCGCGATGGCCTGCATCAGCGCAGCCAGGACCCGCTCCGGCACCTGCCCACCAATCACGATAGTCTCGGGATCGAGCAGGTTCTCGATGTTGGCGATGGCGATGCGCAAATGGCGCGCGGCCTCGGCGATCCAGCATGCGACGATCGCCTCGTGACCGTCGAAGAGACGCTCAACGGCACAGTTGTCCGCATCCCCGACGCCGGCCTCACCCAGCATCCGACGCAACGCATGCAGCGAAGCACGCGCCTCCAGCGTCACAAGCCCACCCCGATCAGGCTCGTGGCCGACGATCATGCGGCCAATCTCGCCGGCATTGCCGAAGGCGCCGGTCACCGGTTGTCCCTCGACGAAGAGGCCGCCACCGATGCCTTCGGCAAGGTAGAGATAGACGAAGCTGCGCAGATCGCGCGCAACTCCATGCAGATGCTCGCCGATTGCCGCAGCCGTCGCGTCGTTGCCGACGATGACGGGCAGGTTCAGCCCCGCAGAGAAGGCTTCGCGAAACGGAAGCCGCGACCAGGCCGCCATGGCTAGCGGGTCCTGCTCGCTCTCCGCGACATCACCGAACGGGCCCGGCAATGCGATGCCGACGCCCCAGAGCCGGGCGCGCGCAATGCGGCCTTGCTCGACCAACTCGGCAACCAGCGAAATCAGGCTCGGGAGGGCGAGATCGGGGCGCCCCGTATCGCAATCGATGCTGCGCTCGGCCCGGACATGGGCGCCGAGATCGACGAGGATACCGGTCATGCGGCCAGGCTCGACCTGCACACCGACGGCAAAGCCGCCATCGAGCGCCAGCGCGAGATCGATTGGCGGCTGGCCGCGCGCCGAAGCGCGGCGGCCGACGATGCTCACCAGTCCTTCGCGACACAGCTCGTCAGTCACGGTCGAGACGGTCTGGGCCGAGAGCCCGGTCGCCGCGGCGATCTCCGCGCGCGAGGCTGCACCGGAACGCCTCAACGCCTCGATCACCACGCGGCGATGATGGCCGCGGCGATCGAACGGGGCGAGACCGGATACGCTCATGAGCGGCGCGAACCTTCCGATTGAAATGCAGAGCCTGTGGGCCTGGCGCGAAGCAGGGCTTGCATCATGTCGCCGGCTTCGTATTAAATCAACGGACTTGATTTAATCGGACGACACACAGCGGGGACGCCGGAACGGGGATGCGACGAATGCGGGGCTACGCGGGATTGACGATCGAGACGAAGCAGGCACTCACGGCCTGGGCGTTCCTTGCCGTGCCGATCGCATTCTTCGCGGTGATCCGATTCTATCCGGCACTGGAATCGTTCGGCATCGCCTTCATGCAGTGGAACCTGCTCTCGAAACCGGTCTTCATCGGGCTCGACAATTTCCGGAAGATGATGGGCGATCCGGTGTTCTGGCTCGCCTTCAAGAACACGTTCATCTACCTCATGGTCGGCACGCCGCTCAGCCTGCTCCTGTCCTTCGTCATCGCCTATTATCTCGATCAGGTCCGCTTCGCGCATGGCCTGATCCGGGCCTGCTATTTCATCCCGCACCTGACGACGACAGTCGCGATGGCCTGGGTCTGGCGCTGGTTCTACCAGCCGCCACCGATCGGGCTGCTCAACAACATGCTGAACGCGGTCGGGCTCGATGCGCAGCCCTTCCTGCGCTCGACGACGCAGGCGCTCTATGCAGTGCTGACGCCGGCGATCTGGGCCGGGCTCGGCTTCCAGATCGTGCTGTTCATGGCGGGCTTGCGTGCCATTCCGTCGAGCTATTACGAGGCGGCGCGGATCGACGGCGCGGGCAAATGGATGATCCTGCGCCAGATCAMCCTGCCCCTGCTCAAGCCCACCATCGTCTTCCTGGTGGTGATCTCGTCGATCGGCTTCCTGCGCATCTTCGACACGGTCTACAACATGACCGACAACGGCGCCGGCGGACCTCTGAACAGCACCAAGCCTCTGGTGCTCTACATCTATGAGACCGCCTTCCGTTCATATCAGATGGGCTATGCGGCGGCGCAGACATTGGTGCTGTTCGTGATCCTTCTGACGGTCAGCCTCCTCCAACTCTGGCTGATGCGGGAGAAATCATGAGCACGGCAACCTCCGCCGCGTCCCCGATGCCGAACTGGCGGCTGCAACTCGCCGCTCGTCCCGGCCAGGTGCTCGCCTGGACGCTCCTCGCCATGGGCGCCATCGCGATGATGATGCCGCTGCTCTACATGGTCGCAACCTCGCTGAAGCTCTCCAACGAGGTCTATGAACTCAACATCATCMCGCGCGAACCGACCTTCGAGAACTACGTTTATATCTTCAAGAACACGCGCTTCGGCCTGTGGTTCGTCAACTCGCTGGTGACGAGCCTCCTCGTCACCCTGTCCGTGCTCTTCTTCGATTCGCTGATCGGCTACACGCTCGCCAAGTTCAAGTTCCGCGGCCGCGAGGTGGTGTTCATCGCCATCCTGACGACGCTGATGATCCCGACCGAGATGCTGGTAGTGCCCTGGTATCTGATGGCCAAGAATTTCGGCTGGCTGAACAGCTATTGGGGCATCATGTTTCCCGGACTGATGACCGGCTTCGGCGTCTTCCTGATGCGGCAGTTCTTCGCCGGCGTGCCCGACGACTACATCCATGCCGCGCGTATCGATGGGCTCGGCGAATTCGCGATCTGGTGGAAGGTGGCTTTGCCGCTGGTGACGCCGGCGCTGTCGGCCCTGGCGATCTTCACCTTCCTCGGCAATTGGACCGCCTTCCTCTGGCCGCTGATCGCCACAAATGACCG
>NZ_JBFTLD010000024.1:0-43814 GCF_056396265.1 Allobosea sp. 05T422_2
GGCGAACTCCTCGCCGCCCTCGGCGTCACCGATCCCATCTGACCGACACCCGAGAGAGCGAACCCATGACCCGTGAACTTCACCTCAATCTCTTCATCAACGGTCGCGGCCATCACGAGGCGGCCTGGCGTCACGACGGTTCGACGCAGCGGGCGCTGACCGACGTCGCCTACTACCGCGACCTGGCGCTGGCGGCTGAGGCGGCAAAGCTCGATTCCGTCTTCTTCGCCGACCATGTCGCGCTGGGCGACGAGCTTGAACATGCGGCGCGCGGGGAACTCGAACCGCTGACCCTGCTCGGCGCACTCTCGGCGCTGACCGAGCRCATCGGGTTGATCGCGACGGCCTCGACGACCTATAGCGAGCCTTACAATCTCGCCCGGCAGCTCGCCTCGCTCGACCATCTCAGCGGCGGCCGCATCGGCTGGAACATCGTGACCTCCTGGGCGCCGGCGGCCGCGGGGAACTTTGGCCAGGAGCGGCAGGCCGGGATCGACCAGCGCTATGAGCGGGCTCACGAGTTCGTCGAGGTTGCCTCGAAACTCTGGGACAGCTGGGCGGCGGACGCGATCCTCGACGACCGCGAGACCKGGCATTTCGCCAGGCCCGACCGGATCCGCCGCGCCGACCATCGCGGCACGCATTTCGGGGTTGCCGGCGCGCTGAACATCCCGCGCTCGCCGCAGGGGAGGCCCGTCTTCGTCCAGGCGGGCGCCTCGACCGATGGCCGTGCTTTCGCGGCCCGCTATGCCGAGGCGATCTTCACCGCGCATCTCACCAAGGAGAGCGCGATTGCCTTCTATTCCGACATCAAGACGCAAGCCCGCGTGCTCGGCCGCCGGGGCGACCAGATCGTCATCCTGCCCGGGATCAGCGCTGCGATCGGCTCGACTGAAGTCGAGGCGAAGCGGGTATGGGAGGAGTTGAACGAGCTGTCCCACCCGACAGTTGGCCTGTCGCGCCTGTCGAACCGCTTCGGCGGCCATGATTTCTCGCATCTGCAGCTCGACCAGGTCCTGTCGGTCGACGATTTTCCCGATCCCTCGCAGGTGCAGGCCTCGCGCAGCCGGGCGCAGGCGATCACCGCCCTGGTCGGGCGCGAGCGGCCGACGCTGCGCGGGTTGCTGCACAGCCTTGCCGGAGCGCGCGGGCATTTCACCGCGACCGGCACGCCCGAGCAGATCGCCGATGTGATCGAGGACTGGTTCGTCTCGGGCGCGGCCGACGGCTTCAACGTCATGCCGCCGATCCTGCCGCGCCAGTTCGCTCTCTTCACCAGCGAGGTCGTGCCATTGCTGCAGAAGCGCGGACTGTTCCGGACCGAGTATGGCGAGGGCACCTTACGCCAGCGCCTGGGGCTCGATCCGGTGCCGAGCCAATTCGACCAGCAGGCGCCGCTGCAAAGATCCGCCTGATCGCCGCAGCGCGCGCCGAGACCGCGCTACGGGAGCTGTCTCGKGCGGGTGGTCCTGGGGAGGTGCTACGATCAACCCGATACAACGGCGCGGGTGAGGGGGCTTGTCACGTCGCAAGGGACCGCCCGGCCCCGGTCATGCCTCAGAGCAGCGTGATCTTGCCGCTCGCCAGCTCGTAATGTGCCCCGACGACCTTGATCTTCCTGCTAGCAACGAACTCCGCGAGGATCGGTTTGGCGGTCTCGAGACGGCGTTTGCCGCGGCGGATGTTTTCCGCGATCGCCGCGGCAAGGAGGTCGTCCGGCTTGCCGGCCTTGGCGGCCGCGACCGCCGGCCTGAGCTCGCGCACCATTTCCTGGAGATGGCCCGGCAGGGTCGCCTTGTCCCGCACGACCTTGATCGTGGCGTCGATGGCGCCACAGCCCGAATGGCCAAGGACCATGACGAGCGGCGTGTTGAGGTATTTCACGGCATATTCGAGGCTGGCCAGGCCATCGTCATTGACGAAATTGCCGGCGAGACGAACCACGAAGAGGTCGCCGGGGCCCTGGTCGAAGGCGAGTTCCGGCGAGACCCGCGAATCCGCGCAGCTCAGGATCGCAGCCACCGGATACTGGGCGCTGGCGCGGGCAGCCCGGCCGGCCGAGTAATCCTGATTGGTCGGGGTGTTCGCGGCATAGCGGGCATTGCCCTCCATCAGCCGCTTCAGCACTTCGTCGGGCGAGATCGCATTCTGCGGGGGCGCGGCCTGGGCGAAGGCTTGCCGGGGCAGGGCGGCGGCGCCGGCAAGGGCCACCATGCCGGAAAACAGGCCACGGCGGGACAGGCCGGGCGCGGGCGAGCAGCAGAGATCACACATGACGGAAGTCTCCTCCAGAACGGCCTGCATGGCGCGCAGCCCCGGCCGCTGAGCGCGGCGATTCACGATCCTTGCCGCCAGGCTCGCAGACGCAGCCTGCGCCCTATTACTGCTACAGGATGGGGATACTGCGAAGTGGGGATTTTGCAGGGCTTCCTCATGGGTAGCCCGCCTGAACCCGGCCCATTGCGGCATTCCATCCGTCCTGAGTCCGGGCTGGCGGCCCGCTGAAGGCCTCAGTGGTCCGCGAGGGGGCAGTCGCTCCACTTCTGGCCGATCGGCGAGCATCCGGTGTCCGGCGTGGTCGCGCTGCGCGGCTCCCGCATATCTGGCTTGTGCCGGAAGCGGACCTTAAGCGCCACCTTCGCCGATTGCCTTAAGCCGGGCTTAATTCTGTAGCTCTTACCACCAGCGTTGAATCCAAAGCATCGTCACGCTTTAGATTTAATAAAAGAAGGCTGGATCCGGTCAATCTATTGACCGGTCTCTTGTCAGATGAATCTGAGGGTAAGTCATGAATAGTCAAGATATCCAGGGGATGGTGAACAATCTGAAGGAAGGTCGCCTCTCGCGGCGTTCCTTTATTCAGCGAATGGCGGCAGTGGGTATTACTGCGCCGATCGCGAGCCAGATCCTCGCCTGGAACGGCGTCGCAATGGCGAACGCAACGATCGAATACAAGCCGACGAAGGCTGGCGGCGGCGGGCCGMTGAAGATCCTGCTCTGGCAGGCACCGACCCTGCTGAATCCGCATTTCGCCTCCGGCACCAAGGACCAGGTCGCCTCGCGCGTCTTCTACGAGCCGCTCGCCGGCTGGGACAAGGAGGGCAATCTCTTCCCGCAGCTCGCGGCCGAAGCTCCCACCAAGGCCAATGGCGGCCTCTCCGAGGACGGCAAAAGCGTCACCTGGAAGCTGAAGCAGGGCGTGACCTGGCATGACGGCAAGCCGTTCACGGCCGATGACGTCGTCTTCACCTGGGAATATGCCGCCGATCCGGCGACTGCCGCCTACACCACCGGCGCCTACAAGGACATCAAGGTCGAGAAGATCGACTCCCACACCGTCAAGGTGATCTTCAAGGAAGCGACGCCGTTCTGGGCCGATGCTTTCGTCGGCGTCGCCGGCATGATCATCCCGAAGCACCATTTCGGCGAGTACAAGGGCGCCAAGTCGCGTGAGGCTCCGGCCAACCTGAAGCCGGTCGGCACCGGCCCCTACAAGTTCGTCGACTTCAAGCCGGGCGACGTGCTCACCGGCACGCGCAACGAGAATTACCACGTCCAGAACAAGCCGCATTTCGACACGCTCGAGGTCAAGGGCGGCGGTGACGCGATCTCGGCGGCGCGCGCCGTGCTGCAGACCGGCGAATACGACTATGCCTGGGATACGCTGGTCGAGGACGAAGTTCTCAAGCGCATGGAGACGGGTGGTCGCGGCAGGATCAGTGCAGCGCAGGCCGGCGACGTGGAATTCATCACCCTGAACACCACCGACCCGTGGACCGAGGTCGATGGCGAGCGTTCGAGCGTCAAGACCAAGCATCCGACGCTCAGCGATCCKGCCGTGCGCCAGGCGATCAACCTGCTGATCGACCGCGATTCGATCCAGAAGTTCATCTATGGCCGCGGCGGCATCGCGACGGCGAGCTTCGTGAACCAGCCGAAGCAGTTCAAGTCGGAGAAGCTGAAATACGAATTCAGCCTCGAGAAGGCGAACAAGATCCTCGACGACGCCGGCTGGAAGAAGGGTGCCGACGGCATCCGCGAAAAGGATGGCAAGAAGCTCAAGTTCGTCTTCCAGACCTCGATCAACGCGCCGCGTCAGAAGGTCCAGGCCATCATCAAGCAGGCCTGCCAGCGCGCCGGCATCGATCTCGAGCTGAAGTCGGTGACTGCGTCCGTGTTCTTCTCCTCGGACGTCGCCAACCCCGACACCTACACCAAGCTCTATGTCGACATGGAGATGTACACCACGACGCAGCCGCAGCCGGATCCGGAGCGTTTCCTCAACCAGTTCGTGTCCTGGGAAATCGCCAACAAGGAGAACAAGTGGCTCGGCCGCAACGTCTCGCGCTACTCCGACCCGGCGGCTGACGAGGCCTACAAGGCCGCGCAGAAGGAACTCGACCCGGCCAAGCGCGCTGCGCTGCTGATCAAGGTCAACGAGATCTTCTGCGAGGCCAACGTGATCCTGCCGGTCCTGTCGCGGACCAAGGTCGTCGCTGCGGCGCTGACCCTCGCGCATGATCACAGCGGCTGGGACGTGGACACCTGGAACCTCGCTTCCTGGTATCGCAACTAAGCACGAAGCAGCCCCTCACCGGGACATCTCGGTGAGGGGCCGCAACCGATATCCGCGGCGCCGGCATCCGCACGGCGTCGCGACCCCGCTGCGGCAGGGCCCGGCGAATTCATCGACCAGGCTTTCGATGAAATCTGGCCGGCCTCCGACTTGCACGCGAATAGATCTGGCACGCGAACAGATTTGGCCTGTTCTGAACGCCCATGTCCGGCTGCGGGCACATTGGGCCCGTTCCGCGAGCGACTGCTGCCATTCCTTGTCATCGCACAGTCGTTTCGGTGACAGCGAACGGGGGACGCGGATGGCGAAGATCGATTTCAAGAAAGCCCTCAGACCACTTTATGACCCGCCCACCGGGGACTTCGCTTTGGTCGACGTGCCGCAGATGCCGTTTGTGAAGGTGAACGCTGAAGGCGATCCCAACACCGCACCGGCTTACCGTTCGGCGATCGAATGGCTCTACGGGGTCAGCTATGCCGTGAAGTTCGCCGCAAAGGCTGCGCTCGGCAGGGACTATGTGGTGCCGCCGCTGGAAGGGTTGTGGTGGACCGACGATCCCCGGAGCTTCATCACCCGCCAAAAGAACCTGTGGCGCTGGACGATGATGATTATGGTTCCTGAATTCGTCACCCATGACATGTTCGAGAAGGCGGTGGCCAAAACGGAGGGAAAGCTTGGGCAGCGCCCGCAAAGCCTGCGCCACGAATTCTATGCTGAAGGGCTCTCGCTCCAGACCCTGCATGTCGGCAGCTATGATGAGGAGGGGCCGATCCTGGCCCGGCTCCATGATGAGGTGATRCCGCGCAAGGGGGTGACCTTCAACGGCCCCCACCACGAAATCTATCTGAGCGATCCGCGCAAGACTGAAGCGGCCAGGCTCAAAACGGTCCTTCGCCAGCCGGTGATATCCTTGGCATAGGGGGCAGGGCGGAAATCGGCTCCTGCCCATGCGCCAATGTCTGCTGTCCACGAGCACGAAGGCTATCCGCGGGGCGAAGAGCCGAGATTGCGTCATGAACCGATTTGGCGGATTGCTGGGATATGAGAACCCGGATCAAAGTTTGCGGGATCGCGTCAGCCGATGAAGCCCGCCTCGCGGTAGCGGCTGGCGTCGACGCTCTTGGCTTCAATTGTGTGGGGCCTTCCAGTCCTCGCCATGTCGCGGACCCGACAGTCGCCGCGATCACGACACTCACGCCGCCTCCCGTCGCGACATTCCTGCTGACCGTCGAGCGGACAGCCGAGGCGATCGCGGCCCATGTGCGCCGGACGCGTCCGAGTACGGTCCAGATTCTCTGGAACATCGATCCGGCGGAGTCCGCCCGCCTGGCCGAGATCGAGCCTGATCTGCGCCGCGTTCAGGTCGTCCATGTCGAGAGCCGCGCAGCGCTGGAGATGATCCAGGCCTACAGCCCGTATGTTCACGCCTTCCTGCTCGATTCAGGGAGTCCGAACGCAGCGACGCCGGAACTGGGCGGCACCGGGCGCCCGCATGACTGGGCGATCAGCGCCGAATTCGTCGATGCCAGCCCTCTGCCGGTGTTCCTCGCGGGCGGGCTTACCCCGGCAAATGTCGGCGCTGCCATCCGACAGGTCAGGCCGTTCGGCGTGGATCTGTCTTCGGGCGTCCGGACAGCAGGCCAGCTCGACCCGGTCAAGTTGGCGGATTTTGCCTTGGCCGTGCGGAAGGCGGATGACGCTCTGAACCCGGCCTAGAGGCGGGCGCGCGGGGCGCGCTTGGCCAACCCGGGCATCCTGCCCCCGCGCAAAAGGCCCATCTCGTTTCCCGGCGCCTGGCACGGCCGCGCGACCCACGGCGCCGGAACCGGCCTGCGCTCGCCTTCAGAACCTGATGTCGATGCGTCCCTTGAGGGCGTGATCGCGGGTTCGCTCGCCGATGGCAGCGGAGTAGGTGATCCCGACCGTGGTCGAGGCGGTGGCGCGCCAGTCGAGCCCGGCTTCGGCGACCAGCGCATTGCGATCGATGGCCGTCGCGTAGACCGAGGCCGGGGTCGTGCCGGCAAGGAAGGCCGTGGCTGCTCGCGGCGTCAGCTCGCCAAAGCCATGGCGCCAGCCGAGCAGGCCGCGGGCGAAGAGCGGCATCGTGCCGATCTGCGCCTCGGCGCGCAGGCCCAAGGTCGTGAAGCCGAGATTCTGGTCGCCGGAGAAGACGCGCAGTGCGGCCGCGCCGCCCTGCTCGAGGCCGGAGCCGGATGAGACCCGGAGCAGGACGAGCTGGGCGAAGGGCTCGAGGGCAAACTGCTCGAAACGGAAGGCATAGCCCAGCTCAGCGAAGGCCTGGGCCACCTGGCTGTCGCGATCCGAGCGCAGCCTGTCACCAAAGCCGCGGAGCTGCACCTGGCGGGTCAGGCTGGTTTCGCCGAACGAATATCCCAGGCCGCCATCGAGCCGCCATGCGCCGAGGCGGGCGCCGGCATAGAGTGCGGCATGGCCGCTCTCCAACCGGCCGGAGGACAGCCTGGCGTCGACATCGAAATTCGAGCGGGTGTAGCCGCCGGCAACGCCGACCCGAAGCGAGCCCGCCGCCGTCTCGTAGAGCTTGAGGTCGGCGCCGAGGATGGCGCCGCCGGTGCGCTGGGAGAGGCTCGCCGCATTGCCGTCGCCATTGGTGTTCGCTTGTGCTCCGACCGCTTCGCCCCAGATGGTGAAGCGCTCCTCGAAGCGCGGCGCTGGCAGCATGATTGCGCCCTTCGCGTTCGGCAGATCGGCCGTGAACTCCGCCGCGACGCTCTGGCCTGGCGCCACCAGCAGCGGCCCGCGCAGGCGCCCGAGGATCGCCTCGCGGAGCAGCCGGCTTTCGGCGATCGCGACCGCGACGCCCTGGGCATGGGCCTCGCCCGAGAGCTGGTCGAAACCGGCGCGCGCCTCATCGGCTGTCGCCGAGATCAAGCTGTCATAGATCCGATTGCCGGCACCCAGCCGTTCCGCCGCGACCGCGATCCCGCTCTGGTTGCGCGTCAAGGCGATGAAGGCTCCGCCGCCGCCCGGCCCGAACGACGTGCCGTTGCGGCTCATCGTCAGCGTGACGTTCTGCGCGTCATAAGCCAGCGAGGGCGTCAGGAAGGYGAGGTTCGAGCTGACGCCGGTGAACCGCCCGCTGACRCCGCCGCCCGCCGTCAGGATGGTATAGTTCGTCGAGGCCGCGTAATTGCCGTTCTCTGCCAGGACCTGGACGGCGCCGCCCGACAGTGTCGCAATGCCCGACGCATTGATCCGGTCGCTCTGTCCGGCCGCATTGATTTCGACCTGATAGGTCGAGCCGACGGCGAAGGCGACATTGCCGGCAATGGTCAGCGTGCCGATCGAGTTGCCGGGCGCGACCGTGCCGCCGCTCATCACGGCAAGGCCGCCGATCGTGCCCGAGCCGCCGAGCGTGCCACCGCCATTCACGGTCGTCGCACTCGCGGTCGAGCCGTTGACGACGAGCGTGCCGGCATTGACCGTGGTTGCGCCGGTAAAGGTGTTGGCGCCCGTGAGCACGAGCGTGCCGGCGCCCGCCTTGGTCAGGGATCTGCCGTCCCAGCCGGTTGCGGCATTGGGCGCCCGGTCGCTCAGCGCTGCGCCCATATCGAACCTGTCGGCAGCATTGGTCAGCGTGAACGTGCCATGCGCGCGAGAATTGCCCGCAGTCCAGCTCAAGCCATAGCTGGCGAGATAGTGCTTGCTGTCGTCCGACTTCCGGGTCGCCAGCGTCAGATAGTCCACCGTCCCATGGAAGCCGCCGACCGTGACCGTGCCGAAGTCGCCGCTGAGGCCCGAGCGCGTATCGATCAGGAGCTTGTCCAGGCCGTTCGCGTCGCTGATGCCGCTGAGGTTGAAGGCGACATTGCTGCCGAGCGTGACGCGTTCGGCCTGCAGCAAGGGACCGCCGGTGGAAGCGATGATCGACAATGCCGTGTCATTGGCAAAGCGGACATCCTGCGCGACCTTCACCGCCGCCAGGTTTTGGATCGCCAGGCTGCCACCGGTCACGTCGATCGTGCCGGCGAGAGTGTAGGTTCCAGCCGCTGCGCCGTCACCGAATTGCAGCCTGCCGCCCGATATCGTCGCGTTGCCGCCGAAGCCGAGGCCTGACGTATTGGCGACCACCAGCGTCCCGGCCTTGACCTGGGTCATGCCGCTGCGCGTCAGGGCCTTGTCCAGTGTCCAGGTGCCGCTGCCCTGCTTGACGAGTGCGCCGGTGCTGAGGCTGGTCGTGCCGCCGACGGCCGCCGAGTAAAGGTGAGTGCCCGCGCCATCCAGCGTCAGCGTGGAGGCTGCGTTGGTGCCGATACCCAGGTTGCCCGTGATGCTGGATCCGGTGAACAGCGTGACCGTGTTGGTGCCCGCGGCGCGCAGCGCCACATTGCCTTTCAGTGCGCCGGAATTGCTGAGCGCGGTGTTGCCGCCGATAGCCTGCACCGATGCCGTGCCCTCGATGGTGGCGCCAGCGCCGTTGGTCACCGTGCCTCCATTGATCAGACGGACCCCCGCCGAGGGGCCCTTGATGAGGCTGCCCGACCCGGTATTGGTGACCGTGCCCGCCCCGCCGCTGATGCCCACGCCCGCGGCAAGGGCATCTGTCCCGTCGGCGATGATCGAGCTTGCCGTGTTGGTCACCGTCCCGCCATCGGCAAAGCTCACCCCGTAGAGCTTGCCCGTGATCCTGCCGCCGCCCTCGTTGGTGACGGTGCCCTGGCCGACGACGATCTCCACGCCGTGACCCTGGTTGTCCGCGGTCACGCTGATGGTGCCGCCGGTGTTGGTCACCGTGCCGGCACCCCAGATGCGGACGCCGCCCAACCCGCCGGCAATGCTCGCGCCGGTCCCGTTGGTCACAGTGCCGTCTGTATTGATGAACACGCCGAGGCCATCAGTGCCGCTGGCGCGGATAACACTCGTGGCGCCGAGATTGCTCACGTCGCCACCTTTGTCGAGCAGCACGCCGTGGCTCACGGCTGTGATGGTGCCGCCTTGGTTGGTCACCGTGCCGCCATCACCGAGCTGCACGCCGACATAATCCCCCTCGATCCGCCCGGTGGCTGCGTTGACCACCGTGGCGACGCCCGCGGTGGACAGCACGCCGACCTGCCCTGCAGCCGTTCGCGAAATGGTGCCAGCGTTGTTMAGGGTGCCACCGTTGTTGACGATGACTTCGTTGCCGATGCTGATGCCCGCATTGATCTTCAGCGTGGCGCCGAGAGCGCCGCTGTTGTCCACCGTGACGGAGCCGCTGCCCAGGCCCGCATTATTGGCGACCGCCAGGGTTCCGGCTTTGACCTGCGTGGCGCCGCTGCGCGTCATCGCCTTGTCCAGCGTCCAGGTGCCGCTGCCCTGCTTGAYRAGYGYGCCGGYGCTGARGCTGGTCGTGCCGCCGACGGCCGCCGAATAGAGCTGCGTGCCGGTGCCATCCAGCGTCAGCGTGGAGGCGGCATTGGCGCCGAAGCTCAGATTGCCCGTGATGCTGGAGCCTGTGAACAGCGTGACATCGTGGATTTCATCGCCATTGGCGTTGGAGCGCAGGGCCACGTGCCCGATCAGCTTGCCCGCATTGCTGAGCGAGACGTTTCCGATGACCGAGCTCACCGCCAGGGCCCCCAGCGCGGCCTCGATCGTCGAGCCGGCACCATTGATGATCGTGCCGCCGGCAGTCACCGTCACGCCGCTGTCCCGGCCCGTGATGGTTCCGCCCAGCGTATTCGAGATCGTTCCTGTGTCGATTTGCACGCCGGAAACGTCGGTGCCAATGATCGTGCCTCCGGTGTTGGTCACTGTTCCRTTTYCGAAAACAAGCACGCCGGCTCGCTTGCCCCTGATCGTTCCGCCCTGCGTGTTCGTGACCGTCGCGTCTCCGCCGAACGACGCCCCATCGAGCGTCGCACCGGTGATCGTGCCGCCGGTATTGGTCAGCGTGCCGCCTCCGTGCACCAACACGCCTTGCGTTTGCCCGGATATCGTTGCGCCTTGCAGGTTATGCACCGTGGCGCCCCCTGCCATGGACAGCACGCCAACCTGCCCCGCRGCCAGGCGCGAAAGGGTGCCCGCATTGCTCAGCGTGCCACCGTTGTTGACGGTGATCTCGTTGCCGATGCTGACGCCGGCATTGATCTGCAGCGTGGCATTCTTGTTGGTCGAATTGTCGACGGTGACGGTATCGGCGCCGAGCTGAGCGTCGGAGCTCACGACCAAAATGCCATCCGTCACGAGGGTCTGGGCGTAGCTGCCCGCGCCCGGAAACATCAGGACCAATCCAGCCAACGCGGTGGTGGACAAGAGCCGCCCGCGGCGCAAACCGCGCGATGCGTTGGTCAACAAGGTCGATGTCATCAGTCCGTCTCATGCATGCAAAACATCGCTGTCCGGCGCAGCAATCTCTGGCTATTGTTTAAGTTCGTGCGCCGTCGTCAGGCCGTTATTGCACCGTGACACGAGCGTTAATTCTGCCTGCCTCTGCGTTCGCGCCGGGCAGAATCTGTGCTTTTCGAGAAGGATCGACCTGTTCGTGTTGCCGGCAGAATGAAGGACGGTGTCGCTCTTCCCCATTTTCGTCTCTCGCTGCTCGGACGATTCGAGCTGGCAACGCGCGATGGCATCGTCCGGCTGCCGAGCCGGAAACTGTCGGGTTTGTTGGCCTATCTGGCCTGCACGGCGCCTCAACCCCAGCCGCGTGAAAGGCTGGCCCACCTGCTGTGGGGCTCGCATTTCGAGACACAGGCCCGACAGAACCTGCGGCAGGCGATTTTTCGGCTGCGTCGGATTTTAGGCCAGGAAACGCTCGTCAGTACCGACGACGAGGTCTGGCTCGCGCCCGGCGCGATCGATTGCGATGCTGTTCGCTTCGAGGCGTTGATCACCGAGGGAGGGGCTGCGTCGCTCGCCGCGGCCGCCGATCTCCACCGGGGTTCGTTTCTGGCCGACCTGAATATCGAAGAAGACGCGTGGCTGAGTTGGCGCGCCTCGCTGCGAGGACGCCTCGAAGGCCTGGCGCTCGACGCCATGGTCAGCGAGAGCCAGGACGCGATGCGGGCGGGGAACGAGGAGGCTGCGCTCAAGGCGGCTCATCGGGCCATCCAGGTGAATGCCCTGCGTGAGGATGCGCATCGGGTCGCCCTCCAGGCGCTCGTCGCGATGGGACGCAAGGCCGAGGCGCTCAGGCATTATCAGGATCTCACAGCGCTGCTGAGGCGCGAGCTCGGCGCGGCGCCCGATGCGGTCACGCAGGCGCTGGCAGCTGAGCTTCGCAGCGCAGCGCCGCCAAGTGTGCCAAGTGTTGCAAGCGCGCCGCGCGCGAGCGGCGAACGGCATCCCACAGCTTCCGGGACAGTAGAACCGCCTGTCGCAGCAGGGATCGTGGCGGCGCGAGACGGCGAGGCCCCGACGAAGGGGCTTCGCCCGGATGCTCTGGAGCAGCGCCAACTGACGATCCTGGTTTGCGATCTGGTCGGCGCGATCAGCCCCTCAGCGAGCCCCGATCCCGAAGATATCCACGATCTGATCGCCGCCTTCCACGCGACCGTCGCCGATGTCGCGGCGCGATTTGGCGGCTTCGTCGCCCATTACCAGGGCCATGGCGTTGTCGTGTATTTCGGCTATCCGGCCGCCCATGAGCATGATGCCGAATGCGCCGTGCGCGCCGGCCTTGCTCTCCTTGCCGCCATCGGCAGCCTGGCCGCGCCGTTGGCCGGGGCGCTGCAGGCGAGCGTCGGCATCGCCACCGGGCTCGTCGTCGTCGGGGAGAAATCGACAGCGGACAAGAATCGGCAGCATGTCGCGACGGGCGAGGCCCCGGCCCTGGCGGCGCGTCTGCAGGGCAGTGCGGCAGGGGGCGAAGTCGTCATTGCCGCGAGCACGCAGCAGCTTGTGGGTCGGCAGTTCGCCTGCCGGGCGCCCGCGGTCCGCAGCGACGCGCAACAGCCGGAAGCATGGCAGGTCCTTGAAGCATGGCAGGTTCTTGAAGCGTGGCAGGTCCTTGGCGAGATCGCCGGGGTGAGCCGCTTCGATGCACGGCGCGGCGCCGTTCTCAGCCCGCTCATCGGCCGCGAGGAAGAGATCGCGCTGCTGCTTCGCCGGTGGGATCAGGCCGGTGCGGGGGAAGGGCGTGTCGTTCTGATCTCGGGCGAGCCTGGCATCGGCAAGTCGCGCCTGGCCGAGAGCGTGCCGGCCCGGACCGGCTCCGGGCCCGATTCCCTCCTGCGCTATTCCTGTGCTCCGCATCTTGCACAGAGCCCGCTGCATCCGTTCATTGCCCGTGTCCAGCAGGATGCCGGCTTCAGCCCCGACGACAGCGCCGGCGCGAGGCTCGACAGGCTGGAGGCGTTGCTCGCGCCGACATCGCTCGATATGCCGCGCGACGTGGCGCTCCTTGCCGAGCTGACCGGAGTGCCGCTGGAGGACCGCTACCCCCCGCTGGCGGCCAGTCCGCAGCAGAAGCGCGAGATGACGCTCGGTCTGCTCCTCGACCGGATCGAGCGCGCCGCAGCCGGGAAGCCGGTCCTGATCCTGTTCGAGGATGCGCACTGGCTCGATCCGTCGTCGCTCGATCTGCTCGAGCGCCTGGTGAGCCGCGCCGCCCGGCTGCCTCTGCTGCTGCTGGTCACCTGCCGGCCCCAATTCCAGCCCGGCTGGCTCGACCAGCCACATGTCACTGCGCTGTCGCTCAGCCGCMTTGGCCCGGGCGACAGCACCGGCATCATGCGCGGCGTCGCCGGGGACAGGGCGCTCCCCAATGCTGTCATCGGCCAGATTCTGTCGCGGGCGGATGGCGTGCCGCTGTTCATCGAGGAACTGACACGCTCGCTCCTTGAAAGCGGGCTGTTGCGTCAGACCGGGGACGGCTGGGTCCTCGACGGGCCCCTGCCGTCAGTGGCGATCCCGACKACGCTGCAGGCCGCGCTGGTGGCCCGGCTCGACCTGCTCGGCCCGGCAAGGGACGCAGCCATGATCGGCGCCGCGATCGGACGGGAGTTCTCGCACGAGCTGATCGCTGCGGTGTCGGGTCTTGCCTCCGCGGAGCTCGAGACAGCGCTCGCGCGGCTGCTGGAATCCGGCCTCGTCTCGCGCCGCAGTGCATCGTCAGGGCAAGGCTACGTCTTCAAGCACGCGCTCGTGCAGGATGCTGCCTATGCCACGATGCTCAGGAGCCGGCGACGCGACCTGCATGCGACGATCGCCCGGACGCTGATCGATCAGTTCCAGGCCTGGGTCGAAGACCAGCCCGAGCTCGTCGCTCACCATTTCACGGAAGCCGGGCTCGGGGGCGAGGCGGTCGGCTACTGGGTCAAGGCAGCCCGGCTGGCGCAGGCGCGCTGGGCCAACCGCGAGGCCGCCGGGTTCTTCGAGCAGGCCTTGCGTGTTCTGGCCACACTCCCCGAGACCCGGGAGACGCACGAGCAGGCCATCGATCTCCGGTTCGAATCGAAGGCATCGCTTCTTCCGCTCGGACAGTTCGAGCGCATCATCGGCCATCTTCGCGAGGCCGAAAGCCTGGCCAGACGCCTGGACGATCAACACCGCCTGGCGCGGTTCGCCTTCCATATGTGCCAGACCCTGGCGCTGGGCGGCGATTCCGCGGAAGCCGCGGGTTTTGGCCAGCAGGCGCTGGCGCTGGCGGATTCGCTTGGCGACGTCCCACTCCAGATGGCGGCGACCCTGTTTCTCGGGACGGCCTGCTTCTCGACGCTTGAGTTCCCCCAGGTCGAGCCGCTCTTCGTGCGAGCGCTGGAGTTGCTCGATCGTCAGCCCCGCTTCGAGCGATTTGGTCTCGCTGGATATCCAGCCGTGACGGTCCGTGCTTTCCTGGCGCGGATCCATGCCGAGCAAGGCAGGTTCGAGCAGGGCATCCTGCATGGCGAGGAGGGCATTCGCATCGCGCTGGCGGTCGATGATCCGCTCGGCCTGACGATCGCCTATTGGTGTCTCGCCGACCTCCTGGTCATTCGCGGCGAGTTCGCCGAAGCCATAACGCGGTTGGAGCGCGCTTGCGTCGTGGCCCGCGAGTTCGACCTGCCCTTCATGGCCGCGGGCAGTACGGGCACGCTCGGCTATGCCTATGCCCTGCTGGGGCAGACCGAGCGAGGCCTGCCTCTGCTGGAGCAGGCGCTGAGCGCTCTGGAAGCCATGGGGCATCGCTTTGGCCAGGCCCTGTTCCTGGTGCCCCTCGGGGATGCGCATTTGCTCGCCGGCCAGCATGCGGACGCTCTCAGATATGCTGGACGGGCTCTGGCCACGGCGCGGGAGAATGGTCAACGTCGTGGCGAGGCAGGGGCCCTCCATCTGCTTGGCGACGTTCTGGTCCGCACCGAATCCATAGGACAGGCCGAAATTCACTACCGCGAGGCGCTCGCGCTCGCGACGGAACTTGGACTGGGCTCGCTTGTGGCGCGCTGCCATCATGGCCTCGGACATCTGCACCTGCGCGCAGGCCKGCCGGCCGAGGCTCGCAACCAGCTCGAGATCGCCACGACGATGTACCGCGAGATGGGCATGCGCTTCTGGCTGGATCAGGCCAATGAGGCGGCGGATCAGTTGCCATAGCGGGCGGCCTCGGGGCCGGCTCACGGCATGAAGGCCTGGCAGCGTGGAGGCACTGCATCGCGACCGCGCGATCTCGCCGATGGCGCGACTGCGTGGTTCAGGCCGGTGCGATCGGGAGATGCGCCACTTGCGCGCCGACCCCGTAATAGGCCTCCCTGACGCCCCGGAAGGCCGGGATGGCGAGTTCGGATACCGGCAAGGGCATGCCGGCGAGATCGATCTCGCCAAGGATGAGCCGGGCAAGTTCGCGCCCGAAGACGGTGCCCGGCGCGATGCCGCGGCCGTTGTAGCCGCTGAACCCGATCGCGTTCGGTMCGTAGCTGTGCAGCCGCGGCAGGTGATCCGGCGTCATGCCGATCTTGCCGTACCATTCCGTTTCGAGCTCGAATTCGCCAAGTTGCGGAAACAGCTTCCGGATATGCCGCTTCACCCAGGCGCGATGAACGCTCAAGCCCGTCCCGCGCAATGCGCCGACGCTGCCGACGATCAGGCGCCCCTCCGCATCGAGCCGGAACCCGCTCAAGATGGTCTTGGTGTCCCAGCCCGCGCCGCCCTGCGGCAGGATGGTCTTGCGGATATTGTGGCCGAGCGGAGCCGTCGAGACGTGGAAATAGGGCAGATGCACCTGCTCCTCGCGGATGTTGGCGGTCGCGCCGGTCGAATAGGCGTCGGTCGCCAGGATGAGCCAGTCGGCGCTGACGCTGCCGCCGGCGGTCTTGACCAGCCAGGCGTTGCCGCTGCGCTCGAAGCCGGTCACCGCGCTGCCGGTGTGGATGATCGCGCCTTCGGTCATCGCGGCGCCCGCCAGGCCGCGCGCATAGGCGAGCGGCTGGATCGTGCCGGCGCGCGGGTCGAACAGCGAGCCGGTATAGCCCGCAGCCCCGGTCCTCGCCTGCGTATCGTCGGCACTCAACAGCTCGACCTTGGCGCCRAGCTTGCTCCACTGCGCCTGGCGGGCCTGAAGCTGCTTCAGGCCGCTTGCGCCGACGGCGCAATGATAGGTTCCGCGATGGTCGGTCTGGCATTCCATGCCATAGCGTTCCGTGAGCGCGAAGACCTCGCGCGGCGCTTCGCCGAGCAGTGCGATCAGGCGGTTGCCATGAACCGGGCCGAGCGTGGCGATCAGGTCGTCGGGCATCACCCAGAGACCGGCATTGACGAAGCCCGAGTTGCGGCCGGATGCGCCGAAGCCGATCTCGACCGCCTCCAGAACCATGACCTTCTTGCCGCCCCTGGCGAGATGGAGCGCCGCCGAGAGCCCGGTATAGCCGGCGCCGACGATGGCGACGTCGGCGGATGCGGCTTCGCCCAGGACCGTGGTCGGCGGGGCAGGAGGGGCTGAGAGTTCCCAGAGCCCGTGCGAACGCTTGTCCCCCAGCATTGAATCGGCTCCGCTCTGTCAGGTCCGTGAATGGCTTGGTGCAGGCGCAACATTGTGCAGGCGCGGAGGGCGCCCGCAGATGTCAGGCCTTCGCTTCGTCGTCGGGGTGGCCCATCTCGCAGAACTTGCCGCCGAGATAGCGGCCCGTCGGAGACTTGGGGTCGAGAGCCGGCGCATTCGCCTCGACCTTGCCGCGAAACGGCTCCGAGCTGTCCTGCGGGTGATAGCCGAGATGGTTGGCGCCGCTATTGTCGACCGCCTTCACCGTGTTGTCCGAGGTGCCGAAGGAGATGGTGTGGCCGACGAAAGGCGCCGTCAGCGAGGCTTCGACGAGGCGCACGCAGTCGGCGAAGGAGAGATAGGACCACAGCATCCGCCGGTCGACGGGCTCGGGGAAGGACGAGAAGATGCGCAGGCACGCCGTCTCGATGCCGAACTTGTCCCAATAGAGCCGGCTCAGGCTTTCCACGAAGGTCTTGCCGACGCCGTAGAGGCAGTCAGGCCGAACCGGCGCATCGACCGATATCTGCGCGCCGATCTCATGGAAGCCGATCGCATGGACGGATGAGGCATAGACGACGCGTTTGATCCCGTGTTTCCGGGCGCCCTCATAGATGTGGTAGGAGGCGCGAATGCTGGAATCGAGGATGGTCTGCCAGTCCCGCTCGGTCGGCGCGCCGCCGAAATGGACGATGGCATCGCAACCCTCGGTCGCCGCGATCGTCGCCTCCATATCCGCAAGATCGAAGATCGCCTGTTCCTCATGGGAGGCAAGCGGGCCGAGCGGCTCGCGATCGGCGACACGGATCGTCCCGGCGAGATGCGCAAGCCCGGTGCGAAGATGAGAGCCGAGGCGGCCGGCCGCGCCGGTGATCAGGATGCGGTCATAATGGGGCATGCGGTCCTCGCGTCGTCACAGGCTGACCGCCGCACCAGGCCAGCGCGGCGGCGATGGGGAGAATCGGCGTTCCGGATCTCGTGGCACGGCGTCATCCGGGGGAGGGCAGTTCGCCGCGCTTCAGTCCGGCTTCGACCGCCGCGATCTCGGCGTCGCTGACGTCATATGCGGCCTTGGCCATCTCGGCCGAGACATAGCCGAGCGCAAGGTCGCGCAACACCGCGGCGCGGCTGCGCTCGGCGGCCGGGCCGTAACCGGCGCCACCGGGAAGCGACAGCATGACCTTGCGGCCCTCGGGAACGGCCTGACGCCCCTTGCCGGCCATGGCCCTGCCGTCGTCGAGGCGGATTTCGGTCGCGCCGCCATCGGCTCCGCCAAGGCGCCCGCGCGGCGGATGCTTCACGCGGTCGAACATCGCGGACATGTCGAAGACATGGCCCTCGACCGCGCCGACCTCCATGAACTGGCCGAGCCCGCCGCGAAAGCGGCCGGCGCCGCCGGAATCGGGCCGCAATTCCTTGCGCCAGATGATGATCGGGCCGGCATGCTCGGTTGCCTCGATCGGCATGGTCATGACGCCTGAGGGGAAGGCGGTGGTGTTCATGCCGTCGAGCGTCGGGCGTGCGCCCGATCCGCCGCAATTGAACATCAAGACCTCGGCGCGCCTCGCCCCGGAAAGACGCGCCGCCTCCGAGGCCGGACGCAGCGAGACCTGGAAATTGCAGAGCGGTCCTGCGCCTTCGGCTGGAACGGTCCTGGGCAGGAGCTTGTCGAGCGCATCATAGACCGTGTCGGGGATGAGATGGCCGATGACATGGCGCAGCGCGACGGGCGCCGGATGCAGCGCGTTGACGATGGTGTTCTCCGGAGCCGTGATGCGGAAGGGCTCGAGGGAGGCCGCATTATTGGGGATCTCGGGCGCAATCGCGCATTTCAAGGCATAGCAGGCATAGGCCTTGGAATAGACCATCGGGCAGTTGATGCCCTTGGGGTCGACGCCCGACGAGCCCGCGAAATCGACGCAAACCTCGTCGGCGCCGATCGTGACCTTGACCTTGAGCAGGATCGGCGTAGCGAAGCCGTCGCTGAGCATGGCGCCCTCGGCTGCGCCGGGCTTGAGCGCCGCGATCTTCTCCAGTGTCGCCCGTCGCGAGTTCTCGAGGATGAAATCGCCGACCTGCTCCAGTCCGTCGAGGGCGAATTCGTCGAGCATGCCGGTCAGCCGGCGATGGCCGACATCGTTGCAGGTCGCCAGCGCGAAGATGTCGCCGACGACCTGGTCGGGTTCGCGGATATTGCCGCGCACCAGCCTGACGAAGGGCTGGTCGACCTTGCCCTGGTCGGCGAATTTCATGATCGGGATATAGAGGCCTTCCTCATAGACCGAATTGGCGTCCGCCCCGAAGCCGCGGCCGCCGATATCGACGACATGGGCCGTGCAGGCGAAGAAGCCGACATGCCTCCCCCGGTAGAAGGAGGGCGTCACCACGGTGATGTCGTGCAGGTGCCCGGTCCCCATCCAGGGGTCGTTGGTGATGTAGATATCGCCTTCGAGGATGTTGCCGGGGCCGATCTCACGGATGAAATGCGCGACCGCGTCGGCCATGGCGTTGACATGGCCCGGCGTGCCGGTCACGGCCTGGGCCAGCATCAGCCCGGCCCGGTTGTAGACGCCGGCCGAGAGGTCGCCTGCCTCGCGCACCGAGGTCGAGAAGGCCGTGCGGATCAGGGCCTGGGCCTGCTCCTCGACGATCGAGATCAGGCGGTTCCACATCACCTGCAGCGAGACGGTGGAGAGCGTCATCATGGTCAGGCCTCGATCATGTCGGCGAGACGGGCTTCCACCGCGTCGGTGCTCTGCTTGAAGACTTCGATGCAACCATCCGAGCGGCAGGTCGCCGCGCAGCCGGCCGGCACGATGATCGTGGTTTCATCCTCGACGATGACGCAGGGGCCGGCCACGAGCCGGCCGATTGCGACCTCCGAGCGCGCGAACACGCCGGCCGTCACCCGAACGCCGAGCGCAGGGTCGAAGACCTCGCGCTGTGCGGTCGCCGTCAGCGGCGCCAGGGCGCCCAGCCCCTCGGCCCGCACCGGCACCGTCTTCGCCGTGCTCGCATTCACCGCCCAGACGGTGATCTCTATGTCCAGACCTTGGACGGTCCTTGAGAACAGCTTGGCGTATTCGGCCTCGAACAGGTCGCGATAGGCATCGATCGTCGGTGCGGCCCGGCTGACATCGATCGGGATTTCCCAGCCTTGGCCGACATAGCGCATATAGACCTTGGTCTCGACGCTGAGCGGCGCCTGCGCGTCGCAGGAGCGGACGAAGCTCGTAGCCTCGCTTTCGAGTTCTGCGAGCAGGCCGCGCACCAGCGAGGCGTCGAAATCCGCCAGGCGCATATAGACGCTGCGCGTCGCCTCGAAGCTGAACGGCGCCCGCAGGAAGCCGATGGCCGAGCCGACACCGGCCCCGGGCGGCACCAGCAGGCGCGCAATGCCGAGCTTCTCGCAGAGCCGTCCGGCATGGAGCGGCGCCGCGCCGCCGAAGGCGATCATTGTATAGCCGGAGAGATCATCGCCATTCTCGACGGCGTGGACGCGGGCGGCATTCGCCATGTTCTCGTCGACGACCTCGACGATGCCGAAGGCGGCGGTTTCGCCGCTCATCCCGAGCCGTTCGCCGATCGCAGCCGTCACGGCTGTGCGCGAGGCGGCTGTGTCCAGCTCCATGCTGCCGCCGGCGAAATTGGCAGGGTCGATCTTGCCGAGCAGGAGGTCGGCATCGGTCACGGCGGGCCGTGTGCCGCCGCGGCCATAGCAGGCGGGGCCGGGCTCCGAGCCGGCGCTCTCCGGCCCGACGCGGATCTGGCGCATCGAATCGACCTGGGCGAGCGAGCCGCCGCCAGCGCCGATCTCGACCATGTCGATCACCGGGATCGAGATCGGCATGCCCGAGCCCTTCTTGAAGYGGTAGCTCCGTGCCACCTCGAAGACCCGGCTCGTCTTCGGTGTCTGGTTCTTGATCAGGCAGATCTTGGCCGTCGTCCCACCCATGTCGAAGGAGAGCACCCGGTCGAGGCCGAAGCGCGCGGCGACATCGGCGGCATAGATCGCGCCGCCGGCCGGGCCGGATTCGACGAGGCGAACCGGGAACTCCGCCGCCCCTTCGAGCGACATGATGCCGCCGCCGGAATGCATCAGGAATATCGGGCAGTCCGCACCTTCGCCAGCCAGTCTTGCGGCCAGGCTGGCGAGATAGCGCTTCATCATCGGCTTGACATAGGCATTGGCCACCACCGTGTTGAAGCGCTCGTATTCGCGCATCTGCGGCGACACCTCCGACGAGATCGAGACCGCAAGACCCGGCATCCGCTCCAGCAGCACCTCGCGGACCAGCCGCTCATGGCTGGGGTCGAGATAGGAATGGATCAGCCCGACCGCGACGCTCTCATAGCCCGCTTCTGCGATCTGCTCGGCCAGCGCGACGATATCCGTGCGCCGGAGCGGGATCAGCGTCTTGCCGCTGGCCGCGACGCGCTCGCGCAGCGTGTAGCGCCGGTTGCGCGGCAGCAGGGGCTGGGGCAGCGTCAGGTTGAGGTCGTATTGCTCGAACCGGCTTTCGGTCCGCATCTCGATCACGTCGCGAAAACCTTCGGTCGTGATCAGCGCCGTCTTCGCGCCGCGGCGTTCGATCAGAGCGTTGGTCGCAAGCGTCGTGCCGTGGATGATCCGGCCGATGGCGGCGGGCGTCACGCCCGCCTTGGCGCAGACGCGGTGCATGCCCTCGATGATGGCGCGCTCGGGTGCGTCATAGGTGGTCAGCACCTTGGCGGAGTAACTTTCGCCCCCGATTTCCAGCACGACATCCGTGAAAGTGCCGCCAATATCGGCGCCCAGATTGCCTTGGGAGGATGCAGCGCCCCTCATCGAAACCACCTTTCAGTGCAAGGAGATGCCCGGCGCTGCGGGAGAGCCGAACCTCCAAAAAGATGGCCGCGATCGATGATCACGTCTAATTATTTGATTGTCTCGTGATGATAGAAAATATTGATCCTGTGGCGCGGTCCCAGGCGGCGCAGACCGGGGTTCTCGATGCAGATCACGCTCAAGCAGATCGAAACCTTCGTCCGGCTGGCCTCGCTCAGGAATTTCCGCCGCGTCGCCGAACAGATGAACACGACGCAGCCGAATATTTCGGCGCGGATATCGGCGCTCGAGACGGTCCTGAACCTGCGCCTGTTCGAACGCGATGCCGGATCGGTCGTGCTGACGGATCAAGGCAAGAGCGTGCTTCCGCTCGCGGCGCGGGCGCTCGAGGCGACCGAGGCGCTGCTCCAGGCGGGCGATGCGGCGAGCCGGCAATCCATCCTGAAGCTCGGCGTCGCGGAAACCGTGGCCCAGACCTGGCTGCATCGCTTCCTGCGCGAGATGGCCGTGCGCTTTCCCGAGGTCGTGGTCGAGCTGAGTGTCGACCTGACCTTCAATCTCCAGCGCAACCTCATGGACGGCTCACTCGACATTGCCTTCCTCAACGGGCCGATCTCCGACCTTTCTGTCACCAATCTGCCGCTGGGGACGGTGGCGCTGCCCTGGGTCGCTGCCCCCCGGTTTGCCGCAGCCTTGCCCGACCCCGTCGGGGCCGATGACCTCGCCCGGTTTCCGATCCTGACCCATGCCAAGAACACGCGGCCCTATGCGGAGGTCGTCGACTACTTCAAGCGCAACAGCAGCCGGCTCAGCCGCCCGGTCTCGTCGAGTAATCTGGCGGCCTGCCTGAACATGACGCTGGATGGCCTCGGCATCGCGACCTTGCCGTCGCCGCTGGTCGAGCGCTTCGTCGAATCCGGCGAACTCGTCGCCCTCAACTGCGATTGGGTGCCGACCCCGATGAGTTTCACCGCATCCTATGTGACGATGCCGGCGCGGCCGATCGTCGAGGCCGCGGCGGAACTCGCCGTCGCGGTCGCCGACTGGAAGCCGAACGCGGCCTGACCGGTTGATCGTCAATGCTGAGACCAGGTCGGCTGCGCCCGTGCGATGAACGAACTCCGGCGTCGCGCGTTGTCCACCGGCGCGAGCGTTCGGGAGGCATGATGGACGAGGGGAAGCAGGAACTCCGGCGGGCATTCAAGCACATCGAGCGGGAGGTTCCAGAGCGGTTCTCAGCAACATTGCGTTGGCTGCGGCACCCGGCCTCGCGTTGGGTTCGACTGCCCGTGGGGCTTCTCCTGATCGTCGGCGGCATCTTTTCGATCTTACCCGCGCTCGGGCTTTGGATGCTGCCTCTTGGCCTGTTGCTGATCGCCGCAGACTTCCCGCCATTGAGAAAGCCGATGGCGCGCTTTGCTCTTGCCACCGTGAATCTATGGATCAGGCTGCGGGCGTGGTGGCAACGACGACGCAATCACGCTCCCTGATGCGGGCCGGGACGTTGCGCCCCGATTTCGGCAGGCGGTCGAGGCTGACTTCACACGGTCGTTGCTGGGGCGACGCGCCGCGAGTCTGCACTGGCGTCTCGGACGCGAGCCAGGAACCAGCCGACATCCATAATGGTCCCCGTGACGTTTCCGCAGTCAGCGGAAACGTCGAGTGATCGCACAAATCCAGCGATGCGCGGCCAGCGTCCGAACGTCATGTGGCGATCGAACGACGCTTCAGGTCGCTACCGAAAGAACGCGAGGAGGATGATGAGCGGAAGAGGAATGCCGAGCATCCAAAGCAAAATACCGCGACCCATGATGATCTCTCCCGGTGGAGGCCTTTGAACCCGCACCCACAGAGAGTGTTCCGGAAGGGTCGCTGACCGGCGGACGTTTGGCGACTGCCGACGCGGAAAAGGCCTACTCCCTGCGATGCGCTAGAGGGGTCGGCCCAATAGCTTCGCGACCGCGGCCGAGCGTGAGCCCGCCTTTGCAACGGCCATCTTCAATTGCTCAAGGCTCACGCCCCATTTTTGGGTCCAGTATTTGACGTCGTGAGGTTCATTCAGATTGATGCGGGCGCGGTCTTGCGCGTCGCGGTTGGTAAGATCGTCCGGCATGGTAACCTCCTTGGAGCCCCATGGAACCGCAATGTCGCAACGATGTTCCTCAGCGACGAACGCTTCCTGTGGCGTTCTGGCTCGGCCTTGCGGCTGAAGCGCACTCGTACGCAAGGGCGCCTCGCTCTGGTGCGGTAACGAGCGACTGGGCGTGATTCTGCGCGGGCTGTAATGGACTCGCGGATTCTTGATGGATCAGCCGGTGGGAACAAAGGACTTGAACAGCGGTTCCCCTTTCGTGGAGACGACTGCGCCGGCCATCGGATCGTCGATCGAATTGTTGGCCAGACAATCCGAAGAAGGGAGGGACTCTCTTCTGACACATCTTTCGAGTATCGAATGAAAGCTCGATCAAGCGTTCACTATTAGGATATGCGCACGAGGTAGGTAGACGTTTTCATGGATACACCGTCTGAAACCTATCGGCTTGCGCTTCCCTGGTACAAGCAGTCGGATTTCGATGAACTCTGGGCGCTTGCGGAAGACCGAGCAGTTTTGCCGCGGTCCTACTCCGAGTGGCACCAGCGTGCTTCGGGCGTCTATTCCCGGTTCTTGAACGCGGGAATGGCAATCCAGATCGTGACGGTTCGGCGCACCCCGCTCCTGAAATGGCTCTCGGATCATGGGCTGCGCAACACGTCGGCAGCGCGACGGCTCTATGTCGAGGATTGCGCCGTCGCACGGGCGAGACTGGTCCAGGGATCAGCCATGGCGTGGGTTACGCTCTCGGACCAGTGACCGTCTCGAGATCGACTGAGACCGCGTTCCGACCGGCCCTTTGGTGTGCTAGATGGAGGACGACGTCATGGTGAAAGACGGACACGGAAACCCTCTTCCCCCCGAGCAGGATTTTACATCCCGAACCGATGCCCGCCCGTCCGAGGAGGGACTGGMGGACGGGACATCTGACCTGATCACACGGACGGCGCAGAATCATGGGGTCGCCGTCGACGCTGTGGAGGCGGCGTTGGCAGCGCTTCGTCGAGGTCGGGGGACGATGGCCCAGTTTTCTCACCCTGCCTTCGGCGGCATGGCCCAATGGTCGACCGGCGGAATGAGCATGATCGGTGACATGTTCAATACTGCGACCAAGGCGAAATTCGACGGTGTTCTTGGGGATCTGGCGGACGCGCTTCGGCGCGGCGAAGGCGCGATGGAAGCGCCACATGCCGCAAACGAAGCCGAGGCGCGGAAAGACCGGGAATCCAGGAGCTGGCCAGCAGAATTTGGGGACGCGGCAACGGCTGGTAGCCAAAACGACATGCGGTATGCGTTCTTCCCGACAGCGCGGCGCCTGGTCATCGATGATGGAACTAGGCGAACGGTCTACGACACCGGCGAACACGTCATTTCCGGGGTTTCGCAACAACAGAGTTTCGACCGGACGCTGACCTTTCACAGCCAGCTCGGGGCGGTGAATCCAGGGGATCTCCCGGTCGTTCCTTAGCGCGGCAGCGACCGATCGCTGACGAGGGGACGGGAGTGGTGCGCCGTTCAAAAACAATGCTGCAGTGCGGGATCATTTCGAGCCGTGAACGGTTGGGCTCTCATGCGCAGTTGAAAGCGCCCGGCAGGGGATCTGCGCGTGAGAAATCCTTTTCGATCGCTGTTGAGAGCAACGCGCGCCGCAAACAGGAGCGCGGCCCGCTCAACTGCCCTCATCCGAAAGCTGACAAAGCTGCCGAAGCCGGCACGCGCCAAGAAGACCACCAAAACGGCCAAACGGAGCGCGGTTCCGCCGCGCAGACCCGCGGCGGGCAGTTTCATCAGCGATCGATTCAGTGGAGCCAAGGGCACACTGCGCTACAAGCTCTACACGCCCATTGGCTCAACCCGCAGGCGCTTGCCCCTGTTGGTCATGCTCCATGGTTGCACTCAATCGGCTTCGGACTTCGCGTCCGGAACAGGCATGAACGATGTCGCGGACGAACTCGGCTTCCTCGTGCTGTATCCCGAGCAGGCGGCGTCGGCCAATATGGCACGCTGCTGGAACTGGCATCGGCCTGCCAATCAAAAGCGGGGCTCCGGCGAACCCGCGATGATCGCGGCGCTGACGCGAAACGTGCTCACCCTCTGCAAGGGTAACCCCACGCGCGTGTATATTGCGGGCATCTCCGCGGGAGGCGCGGCAGCGGCGATCGCTGGCGCGGCGTATCCCGATCTCTATGCCGCGGTAGGCGTCCATTCCGGCCTCTCGGGCGAGGCCGTCAGCGGCCTGACGCAAGCCCGCCTGGCCATGCGGCAGGGGCCAGGATCAAATCCTCCGGCTCCGACCGGACAGATCGCCCAGCCGCCTCCGACGATCCTCTTTCACGGCGATCGCGACACGACGGTACATCCGGCGAATGCGGACGGCTTTGTCCATCGATTGCGACAGTCCTGCGGATCGACGCTTGCGGTCGAGACCCGCACCGGACGATCTGATCGAGGGCGTGATTTCACCCGAACAAGCTACCGTCCCCTTGGCGGCGATGTCCTGCTGGAGACATGGCTTGTCCATGGTACTGGACACGCCTGGTCCGGCGGCAAAGTCTTTGGGGCGCTTACGGACAGTGCCGGACCCGACGCCTCCAAGGAGATGGCGCGCTTCTTCCTCGTTCGAAGGCTAAAGATCAAGACGGCGCTACGTGCACCCGAGGCCCGACGACCAACCGCTTCCAAAGGGAAGAGCTTCAGTCCGGCTTGAGGCCTGATACGCGTCCTGACGCAGGTCCGTCGGCGCAGCCGGGAAGCGGACCTCTGTCATGGTCGGGCTGGCATGCCACCAAACCCGTCCACTCGCAGAATCCCGAGTGTTCCACCGCCATCGCAAGGTCCATCGCCACCGCAATCAGTTCTTCTTCACGGGACGCCCAGGGTCGAGGGCGCTCGGTGAACTGGAGGGCTTTGGATCGCCCTTTGCTGGCGCAACGACATTCGCGTCCGCCGCCGGCTTCGCCCGATCGTCCGTGGGTATGCCTGTCCCCGGCCGTGGGCGGCTATCGCTTGTCCTGCCGGGCTGTCCGGTCGGCTTGTCTTGATCTGCCTTCGCCATGTCGACCTCCGTTGCGGTCCAGCGTTCGGTCCGCTCACCCAAGAGTTCCATGCTCGCCCGATATATGACGCCGCCATCGTCCCGGCGGACGCTGACCACGAACAACCGACAGTCGCCGTTTGGCATCACCGCGCGGGCCATGTCGGGCAAGGCGTCCAAAGCCGACAGCCGCGCTTCTCCGTCGCTGGCAAGTTMGATTCCGTCCTCGTCGATATCGACGAAGTCGCCATCCGTGCTGTCGAAGAAATAACGGCTCATGCTCCGCTCCTGGCGAAGGAGAGATGGGCGGGCTCCTGCTTGAGAACGTGCCAGAACACTGCCCGTTCCCGGTCGGGGGGAAGGGAATGCGAATTTTGTTAGGGCGCTCCCGCCTTTTCCGCGGAGTGGGCCGCTCGGCGAGGGCGTTGGGTCAGGGGATCAGCGCGTCGCGGAGCAGGCTTGCCGCGAGCGCCAGCATCATCGCGCCGATGCCGAGGTCGAGAACGCGCCAGGAGGCGGGCCGGGACAGGAGCGGGGCGAGGAAGCGCGCGCCGAAGCCAAGCGAAGCGAACCAGGCAAAGCTGGCAATCGCCGCGCCGGCCATGAACGGAGGCCGCTCGATCGGCGGAAGGCTCGTCCCGACGGCCCCCATGAGCATGACCGTGTCGATATAGACGTGAGGGTTGAGGAAGGTGAAGGCGGCGGTGCCGGCCAGCGCTGCGCCGAGCGTCATGCCGCCTTGTTGCTCGACAAGGAGGACGGAAGGGTTGGCGGCCCGCCTGAGCGCCGAAACGCCGTACCAGCTGAGAAAGGCCGCGCCACCCAGGCTGAGGCCGAGCGACAGGCCGGGAATGAGGGCGAGTGCGCTGCCGAGGCCGCTGACGCCTGCCACGATCAGCGCAGCGTCGGCCGCCGCGCAGAACAGGACGATAGGCCAGACATGCTCCCGTTTGAGCCCCTGGCGCAGCACGAACATGTTCTGGGCGCCGATGGCCATGATCAGGCCGGCGGAAAGGGCAAAACCCTTGGCGAAGGCGGGCAAAAGAGAGGGCATGAGAGAGCTGGTCATGCCGGCCTTGATGCGCGCGACTGCCGATGTAGTCTAGCTAAAGAAGCTAATCATGAATTAGGCAAGTTAATGCTGGACTATGCGTCCCTGGCGGCCGTCGCTGCCGTCGCCCGCGAGGGCAGTTTCGAGAAGGCCGCAGTGGCGCTCGGCGTCACGCCATCGGCTGTGTCTCAGCGTGTGAAGGGGTTGGAGGAACGGCTCGGCGCGATCCTGCTGACAAGGGGCGTTCCCTGTCGCCCGACCGAGATCGGCGCCAAGCTCTGCGCCCATGTCGAGCAGGTTCGGCTGCTCGAAGGCGAAGTCGTCCATGATCTGCCGGGACTGGCGGTTCAGGAGCCCGGCGCGACCACGGTCAGGGTCGCCGTCAATACCGACAGCGTCAGCACCTGGTTTCCCCGGGCGGCGGCACAGTTCGCGGCGCAGACCGGTGCGATGCTCGACCTCGTCATGGATGATGAGGCCCATACGGCCGAGCGGCTACGCACGGGAGAGGTTCTGGCGGCTGTGACGGCCGATCCCGCCCCCGTTCCCGGTTGCAAGATCTATCCGCTCGGCGCCATCGACTATGTGGCGACGGCCAGCCCCGGCTTCATCAGCCGGTTCTTTCCCGACGGCGTCGATGCCGCGAGCCTTCAGGAAGCGCCGATGCTGCGCTTCGACCGTCGCGACGAGTTGCAGGCGCGCTGGGTGCGGCAGTCCTGGGGGACGCCGGTTTCGCCCCCCGTCCATTGGATACCCTCGACCCAGGGCATGCTGGACATGACGCTGGCCGGGTTGGGCTGGTCGATGACGCCGCTGCCGCTGGCAACGCCGCATCTCGATGCCGGTCGCCTGGTGGAGCTGCCGCCGCATCGGCCTATCTCCGTCACGCTGTACTGGCAGCGCACGCGCCTGGCCGCGCGACTGCTCGACCGGCTGACGCATTGCGTCCGGTCGATCAGCGCGCTCGAACTGGCCAGGGCCGGAAACGAAGGACGCGGGCCGGGCAGCTGCCCCGCCGAACGGCCCTAAAGCATCGGCCCGAAAAGTGGATCGCGGTTTTCGGTAAAGCCGATGCAAACACGGCATGATGATCCGACCGGCCGGCGGCGTTCGCGGCCTATCCCTCGATCAGGCCTGAGCGCATCAGCTTCTCATAGGCGGTGATGACATGCTCGGGGACGGGGTTCACGCCGTCCTCGCCATAGGCATAGCGCCGGCTGAGATAGCCGCGTGCACCCATCAGGATATGGACGATGACCTCCAGCTCTTCGTCGCTGTAGTCGCCGATCTTGCCGGGGCCGCGTGCGCGCTTGAGCAGCCGCACATAGGCCGCGGAGATATTGTCGAGATGCTGCTGGTAGCCGAGCGGCGCGAAAACCTCGGCCTCGTTCAGGATGCGCAGGAATTGAGGTGTATCCTGCAGGAATTCGAAGAAGGCGCGAAAGCGGGCGACCTCCTTCTCGAGCTCGGAGGCTGACGCCTCGATCTTCTCGCGGATGAAGTCGACCATGTGCTGGCCGATGACCGGCAGCAATTGCTCGAGCAGTTCCTGCCGGTTCTCGAAATGATTGTAGAAGGTTCCCTGCGCCACGCCCGCCAGGTCCGTGATGCGGGCCACCGAGGCCTCGGCATAGCCGTATTTGCCGACGACCTTCGCCGCGGCGCCGAACAGGCGGCGTTTGACGTCGTCATTCTTCTCGCTGCGGGTCAGCTTCGGGCGTTTTGCGCTGCTGCTCGCACGGGCTTGTGTCGTCATGCGGTCTCGTATCCGGGGCTCTTGGGCTGACGTGTGATCAAACTCGCAGATCGGGCTAGGATCGCAACTCGTCGCGGAGGACCCGCTTCAGGATCTTGCCCGATGGATTGCGCGGCAGGCTTTCCCGCAGGATCAGCTGGCKCGGGGCCTTGAAGGCGGCGAGCCGGCTGCGGCAATGGGCGGCGAGCGCATCGAGGGTGAGGGCGCTGCCGGGCTCGAGAACGACGAAGGCAACCGGCCTTTCGCCCCAGCGTTCGTCGGGCGCGCCGATCACCGCGACCTCGCGCACCTGCGGCAGCTCGAAGATGGCGCGCTCGACCTCCGAGGAGGCGATATTCTCGCCGCCGGAGATGATCATGTCCTTCATGCGGTCGGTCAGATAGAGGAAGCCGTCCGGGTCGAGATAGCCCATGTCGCCGCTGCGGAACCAGTCGCCGTAGAACGCGGCTTCGGTCTTGGCCGCATCGTTCCAGTAGCCGCTGGTGATCTTGGCGCCGCGCAGGCAGATCTCTCCGGTCGCGCCCGGCGGCAGGACCCTGCCGGCCTCGTCCCTGATCTGGATTTCGACATGGGCAAGCGCCCGGCCGACAGAGCCGATCTTCTCGATCTCGCGACCTGCCTCCATCAGCGTATCGCCGCTGCAGGTCTCCGTCAGGCCGTAGGCGTCGATATAGCGGGCATTGGGGAAGGCGGCGCTGAAGCTGCGGATGCGCGCCTCGGGCGTGCGCTCGCCACCGCCGATGACCCAGCGCAGGCTGGACAGATCCTGGCCTACCTCTTCCGTGGCTGCGAGCATCGCGCTCATCATCACGGGGGCGAGCCAGGMGCAGTTCAACCGTTCCCTGCCAATCGCCTGGAGCGCGGCAACCGGCGAGAACTCGCGCTGGATGCACAGGATGCCGCCGACCCAGAGCACGGCCAGGCCGGGCAGGTCGAAGGCTCCGACATGGTAGAGCGGCCCGACGACGAGAAGCCGGTCCTCCCGGGTGAGGCCAAGCGCCACGATATGGTCGCTGCATTTCCAGTAGAAATTCTCGTAGCTGTGCATCACGCCCTTGGGGCGGTCGGTGGTCCCCGACGTGTACATCAGCCGAAACAGGTCGGACGGCTTGCGCGGCACCGGATCGGCAGGCGCAGCCCCGGAGCCGAGCCGCGTGCTGTCGGCGCGCGCTGCCGCATCGACCAGGACGACCGGGCCGGCCTCGCGGGCCGAGGCTGCAAGCTCCTCATCGGCGATCAGCAGCCTGGCGCCGGAATCCTCGACGATGTAGCGCACCTCGTCGGCGGAGAGGCGGAAATTGATCGGCAGGAAGACKGCGCCGAGATGCCCGACCGCGATCGCCAGCTCGACGAAGGCGGCGCTGTTCTTCATCAGCACGGCAACGACATCGCCCGCCACGATGCCGCGCGCGGCAATCCAGCCGGCGCTCCGCGCGACCCGCCCGGCAAGCGCGCCATAGGAGATGCGGGCCTCGTCGAAGATGACAGCGGTACGGTCCGGCGTCCGGCTCGCGTGGTAGCGGACGAAGCTCGAGAGATTGATCATTCCACCCTCTTGGCAAAGCTCGCGAGGCCTCGCCATCTCCTTTTTCTGATTTATGACTCGTAATTCATTTTTCTCTTGACGTCACCCCGGCGGCTGCCGAATATCGCTGCAAGAAGCGCGTGCCGCACAGCGGCGCCGACAAGATGCCGCCTTCCGGATCAACCCGGAAAGGAAACGGCCAAAGGCCCCAGGGAGAAGCGTGATGACCAAAACACCGTCCTTGCCGATGAATCGGCGCGCCGTTCTGGCGCTGACGGCCGGAGCCGCCGGCGTGATGGCCGCGCCCTGGGTCGCCCGCGCCCAGGCCAAGGCCGTCAAGGTGGGCATGCCGACCATTTTGTCGGGGCGCGTCGCCCAGCTCGGCACATCCTCGCGCAATGCCGCGCAGATGGAGGTCGAGAAGGCCAATGCCGCCGGCGGGCTTGCCGGCCGGCCGATCGAGCTCGTGGTGCGCGACACCAAGGGGCAGCCGCAGGAGGCCGCCCGCGTCGCCCGCGAACTGGTCAATTCCGACGGCTGCGAGATCCTGATCGACGCGGAAGCCTCGACCGGCGCCTTCGCCGTCCATGAGGTGGCGCGCGATCTCGGCGTTCTCTGCATTCACAGCAATTCCGAAACCTCGTCCCTGACGGCCGATCCCAAGCTCAAACTGCCGAACGCCTTCCGTTGCGCGCGCCAGGGCATCCATGATTCCGTCGCGGGCGGAACCTATGCGGCCGAGATCGTCAATGCCAAGGGGCTGACGCGCTGGGCGACCTGCTCGCCGGACTACGCCTACGGCCGCGATACGACCGCCGAATTCGTGATGTATCTCAAGCGTTTCGCGCCCAAGGCCGAGGTCGTCGCGGAATCCTGGCCGAAGATCTTCCAGCCCGACTATACCGAGTCGATCACCAAGCTGCTGCAGGCCAAGCCGCAGGCGCTCTATTCCTGCCTCTGGGGCGGCGACCTGACCTCCTTCATCGACCAGGCCGGCATCTATGCGCTCTTCGCGCAGATGCAGTTCTTCGCKGTCAACATGGCCGATTACACGKCGCTGACCACGGTCAAGAACCTGCCGCCCGGCATCCATTCCGGCAATCGCTACATCAAGACCTTCCCGGCGACGCCCCAGAACGCCGCTTGGGGCGACGCCTATCGCGCGAAATATGGCGAGTACCCGACCAACTGGGCCTGGCAGAACGCCTTGGCGGTCAATTTCCTCGCCGCTGCCGCGAAGAAGGCGAATTCGGCCGACGGCAAGAAGCTGGCCGAGGTCCTGCGCGGCTTGACGATCGAGTCGCCCTTTGGCGCCGAGGGCAAGGTCACGATGCGGGCCGACGACCAGACGCTCGTCGACTATGCCGTCGGCTGGGGCACGACGATCGCCAAGGAGCCCTATGTTCCCGAGATGAAGAGCGTGTCCTGGCAGCGCATCTTCGAGCTCGAGGCCGAGTGGAAGAAGGACAAGGGCTTCGTCTGAAGCCCGTCCTGATCCGTCGGGGTCGACCCGACGCCTGCGTCCCATCAGATCCGGCCGCGCCCTGGCGCGCGGCCCGGCCCATTTCCTCCCGGCGAGCGCGCGATGGACCTCAACGCCCTGACGGACTGCCTGTCCTCGTCATCCTGCCTCGTGACGCAGGCGACGAGCGGCTTCATTATCGGGATGCTGCTCTTCCTCGTCGCGGTCGGGCTGACGCTGATCTTCGGCGTGATGAAGATCGTGAACTTCAGCCATGGCGCCTTCTACATGATCGGCGCCTATCTCGCGATGACGGTGTTCCAGGCGACGCAGAGCTATGCGCTCGCACTGCTCGGTGCCGCGGTCGGGACCTGCCTGATCGGGATCGTCATCGAGCGCTTCTTCATGCAGCGCATCTATGGCGGCAACGTCCTGATGCAGCTGCTCGTCTGCTACGCGCTGGTGCTGATCCTCGACGATCTCGTGCGGATCGTCTGGGGGCCGGAATTCCGCGCCATGGGCATGCCGCCGGCCTTCCAGGTGCCGCCGCTCTTCATCATGGGCGGGGTCGTTCCGCCCTTCTATCTGTTCCTGATCGCCGCGGCGCTGCTGATGGCGGGGGTGCTCGGCCTGGCCATCGCGAAGACGAGGATCGGCAAGACGATCCGTGCGGCTGCTCACAACCCGGCGATGGTCTCCGTGCTGGGCATCAATACCGGCCTGCTCTTCACGGCCCTGTTTGCGCTCGGCTGCCTGCTCGCGGGTCTCGCCGGCGGGCTTGCTGCGCCGGTCCGTTCGCTGACGCCGGGCATGGGCTTCTCGATCCTGATCGAGTCCTTCATCGTCACCGTGATCGGCGGCATGGGCTCGATCATGGGCGCGCTGGTCGGCGCGATCCTGATCGGGCTGATCAGGGCCTTTGGCGCGCTCGGCTTTCCGCTCTTCACCGAGGCTCTGATGTATCTTTGCATGGCGCTCGTCCTCATCGTGAAGCCGACCGGCCTGTTCGGACGCGAGGCGGCCTGAGATGACCCGCCCAGCCCTTCGCGACGCCGCGCTCGCCCTTGCCGGTTTCCTCGTCCTGGCCATCCTGCCGCTCATCACCAGCAGCAGCGCGCTGATCGATTTCGTCATCCGCTGCGCCGCGCTCGGCCTGTTTGCGACCTCGCTCAACCTGCTCGTCGGCTATGGCGGCATGGTCTCCTTCGGCCATGGCCTGTTCTTCGGCATGGGCGCCTACAGCTTCGGCATCCTGATGCAGCGCACCGGCATGCCGATCCCGCTCGCCGTCCTGCTGACGCTCTGCATCTCGGCGCTGGTCGCGCTCGTCGTCGGCGCGATCTGCGTGCGGCTGAAGGAGATCTATTTCGCCTTCGTGACGCTGGCCTTCCAGATGTTGATCCACAGCATGATCATCGCCTGGGTGCCGGTCACCGGTGGCGACCAGGGCCTGCGCGGCGGCATCCCGCGCCCGGCCTTCCTCGGCATCAACCTCTCCGACCAGAAGCAGCTCTATCTGTTCAGCGCCGCGCTGCTGGTGCTCGGGCTCCTGGCGATGCGGCACATCGTGTCCTCGCCCTTCGGCTATGCGCTGCGCATGGTCCGCGACAACGCCACCCGCGCTGGCTTTCTCGGCATCAATGTCTATCGCACGAGGCTGACCGCCTTCGTTCTCGCCGGCGCCTTCGCCAGCCTCGGCGGCGTGATCATGAGTCTGTTCGTCTCGGGCGCCTATCCCGAGTTCGCCTTCTGGACGATGTCGGGCGAGGCCGTCTTCATCGTCATGCTCGGCGGCACGGCAAACTTCCTCGGGCCGCTGGTCGGAACCGGAATCCTGCTGCTGCTGAACGATTTCGTCACGCGCACGGCCGAGCATCACGGGCTCGTGCTCGGCTCGGTCATCCTGCTCTTCGCGCTCGGCCTGCGCAAAGGCCTGCTGGATTTCGTGATGGAATGGCTGGCGGCGCGGCGCACGCGCGGTGCCGCCACGCCTGCTCCCGTCGCAGTGAAGGGGACGTCGACATGACCGAGAAGACCATCGCCGTCGTCACCGGGGGCGCAAGTGGCATCGGCGCCGCCTGCTGCCGCGAACTGGCCAAGCGCGGCGCCCGGATCGTGATCCTAGACCGCGACCTGGCGCTGGCGGAAAGCGTCGCCGCCGAGCTCGGCGGCCACGCCGTCCAGGGCGATGTCGGCGACGAGGAGGGGCTGCGGCGCGTGGCGGCGCGGATCGAGGCCGAGATCGGCCCGGTCGGCATTCTTGTCAACAGCGCCGGCGTGCTGCAGCCGCCCCTGCGGCCGACCGAGCTGCCGATGGCGGTCTGGGACCATGTCATCCATATCGACCAGCGCGGGACCTATCTGGCCTGCGTCGTCTTCGGGGCGGCGATGCTGACGCGTCGCGCCGGCAGCATCGTCAACATCGCCTCGATCACCGGCTCGCGCTCGGTCCCGCTTCACGCCTATGCGCCGGCCAAGGCCGCCGTCATCGCGATCACGCGCGGGCTCGCCGCCGAATGGGGACCAGCCCAGGTCCGCGTCAACAGCGTCTCGCCGGGCTATACCCGCACGCCGGCATTGCAGGCCGCGATCGACAAGGGTGAGCGCGACATCACCAACCTCGTCGGCAGCGCAGCGCTCGGCCGCCTGGTCGAGCCTGACGAGGTCGCGCGCGTCGTCGCCTTCCTGGCCTCGCCCGACGCGTCCGCGATCACGGGCATCGACGTTCCCGTCGATTGCGGCTGGCTCGCGGGCACCTCCTGGCACAGCTATGGCGGCTTCCGCGATCCGGGGAACGGCAGCGATGCTTGAGATCCGCAATCTGGTGAAGGCCTTTGGCGGGGTGCGCGCGACCGACGACGTCACGCTGACCTTCGAGACCGCCTCGCTGACCGCGATCATCGGGCCGAACGGCGCGGGAAAGAGCACCTTCTTCAACCAGCTCTCGGGGGCGATCCGKCCCGATAGCGGCGAGATCCGGCTCGATGGCCAGAACCTCGTCGGATTGAGCATCGGTGAGATCGTCCGGCGCGGGGTCGGGCGGGCCTTCCAGGTCGCGAGCATCTTCCCGTCGCTGACGGTCGAGGAAACCCTGCTGGCCGCGGTCTCCGCGCATCACCGCCACGCGGGCCGCCTCGGCACGCGTTTCCCGCTCGCCTCGACGCGCGCCCATGCCGGCCATTGCGTCGCGATGGTCGGGCTTCACGACAAGCGCCACATCCTCTCGGCCAATCTCTCGCATGGCGACCAGAAGCTGCTCGATATCGCGCTTGCCCTGGTGCTCGAGCCGCGCGTGCTCCTGCTCGACGAGCCGACCGCCGGCATGGGCCCCGAGGAACGCTGGCGCGTCATCGACAAGGTCCATGAGCTCTGGGAACGGCAGAAGATGACCGTGGTCTTCATCGAGCACGACATGGACATCGTCTTCAAGATCGCCCCGTCGATCCGCGTCCTGAGCTATGGCCGGGTTCTGGCGGAAGGCACGCCGCAGCAGATCCGGACCAATCCGGCCGTGATCGAGGCCTATCTCGGCAGCGAGCATGAGGTGGCGGCATGAGCGGCGGTTCCGTCACCAGCCCTGCGGTCATCGCGCTGTCCGGCGTCGACGTCTTCTATGGGGCGAGCCAGATCCTGTTCGGTGTCGGCTTTTCCGTCGAGCAGGGCCAGACCATGGCGCTGCTCGGCCGCAACGGCGCCGGCAAGAGCACGACGATGAAGGCGATCGCCGGTCTTGCCCCGCCGCGGCGCGGCAGCGTGCGCCTGAACGGCGCCGAGACGACGCGCCAGAAACCGCATCGCATCGCCTGCGCCGGGCTCGGCTTCGTGCCCGAGGACAGGCAGGTCTTTCCGCAGCACAGCGTCGAGGACAACCTGCTGATCGCCGCGAAGAAGGGCCCCGATGGGCGGGACGAGTGGAACCTCGAACGCATCTACGAGGTGTTCCCGCTGCTCGTGCCCCTGCGCCAGCGCATGGCCGGGCGCCTCTCAGGCGGCGAGCAGCAGATGCTCGCGATCGCCCGCATGCTGATGGGCAACCCCTCGGTGCTGCTTCTGGACGAGCCCAGCGAAGGCCTCGCGCCCATCATCGTGCAGCGCATCGGCGAGCTGATCCGCACGCTGCGCCAGACCGGCGTCACGATCCTGATCGCCGAGCAGAACATGCATTTCTGCCTCGGCCTCGCGACGGACGCGACCGTGATCGACAAGGGCCAGATCGTCTTCAAGGGCTCGATCGCGGCCCTGAAGGCGAATGACGACATCCGCCAGCGTTATCTCGCGCTCTGATCGCCCAGGAGATTGCTCGTGCCGACGCTCACCCGCGAGATCGCCCGTTTTGTCGTGCAGCTGCGCACGGAGACCCTGCCGCCCGAGGTTGTGGCCAAGGCCCGGTCCTGCCTCGTCAATGCGCTCGGCATGGCGGTCAATGGCTTCGATACGCCCTATGCGCCGGTGGCGCGCAAGGCCGCCCTGGCGCTCGATGGCGAGATCGCCCACGGGGCGACCCTGCTCGGCGATGGCAGGCGCAGCACGATCGGCGCTGCCTGCCTCGCCAATGCAGCGCTGTTCCATGGCCGGGCCCAGGAGGATACCTGCGGGGCGGCGCATTTCGGCACGATCCTGATCCCGATGCTGCTGGCGATGATCGAGGCCAGGGCCTATCCGCTTGCAAGGCTGCTTCCGGCGCTGGTCGCGGGCTACGAGGCTGGCGGCTTGCTGGAGCAGGCCTTCGCCGGCCGCACGACGCCGGCCGGGTTCCGCTCCTCCGCGACCTATGGCACCGTTGCGGCTGCGGCTGCGGCCGGCACGCTGATGGAGCTTGACGAGGCGACGCTCGCGGCAGCGCTGGCCAATGCCGTCTCGTTCACCGGCGGCGTCCTGCAATCCTTTGCCGACGGCACCGACGAATGGCGCTACCAGGTCGGCATCGTCGCCCGCAACGGCCTGGCCGCMGCCGAGCTTGCCGCGGCCGGCTCGGTCTCCGCGCCGCATGCCRTGGAGGGCAGGGCGGGGCTCGCGCGCAGCTTTGCCGGGGTGGAGGCGCCGGCCGGTCTCGCCGCCAGCCTCGGCCGCGACTGGGCGATCCTGCGCGTCACCTTCAAGCCCTTTCCGGTTTGCGCTTTCAACCAGACGCCGGTGACCGGTGCGCTCGCCCTGCGCGAGGTGCTGGCTAGCAGGCCGCTCGCGGCGGTGCGCGTGCGGATGAACCCCTATGAGACCGGTTATGCCGGCATGGATGCGACCGGCCCGTTCAGCTCGATTTCAGGCACGCTGATGAGCATTCCGTTCTGCATTGCCACGACCCTGGTCCACGGCGCGCCGAGCACGCGGCAGATGACGACCTATGACGATGCCGCGGTGAATGCGCTGGTCGAGAGGATCGCGCTCGTCACCGATCCCGGCGTGCCGGTGCTCAGCGCAGTGCTCGAGGCCGACACGCTGGACGGCGAGACCCTGATCCATGAACAGCGGATGACGCCCGCCGACTATGCCTTCGATCGCGCGACCTTGCGTGAATTGCTCGGTCGCATCGGCAGCGAGCAGGGGCTGCCGCGATCTCTGTTCGAGCGGATCGAGGCCGTCGTCGATGCCCTGCCGCATGGCGCCATCGCGGAGGTCGTCGGGCTCTTCTCGGAGATCGAAGGCCGGCGCCGGGCGGCGTAGCCCGGCGTGATCCACTTGGCGTGACCCGCTTCGCATCAACGTCCTGGCATCGAAGCAGTTGCATTCTCAAAAAATGAATTATGACTCATAAATCATTTTATGTTAAATGCGACTCCTGGTGATTGAGAGCTTCATGACAGAACCATTGGACCCTTCCGTCGCGCCGGCCGGCCACAACGCCGCCCACGGGTTGCTCGCGCTCTATCGTTCGCTGGTGCTGATCCGCTGCAGCGAAGAGCGGCTGAGCGCGATGTTCGCCGATGGCGAGGTGCCGGGTTTCATCCATCTGAGCATCGGCCAGGAGGCGGTGTCGGTTGGCGTCATGGCGGCCCTGACGGCGCAGGATACGATCGCCTCGACCCATCGCGGCCACGGCCATGCCATCGCCAAGGGGCTTTCGCTCGACGGGTTCTTTGCGGAACTGCTGGCCCGGGATACCGGGCTCTGCCGCGGCCGCGGCGGCTCGATGCATGTCGCCGACATGTCGGTCGGCATGCTTGGCGCCAACGGCATTGTCGGGGCCGGGCTCTCGATCGCGCTCGGCAGCGCGCTCGCGCATCGGACGCAGAAGAACGGCGCGATCGCGGTTGCCTTCTTCGGTGACGGGGCGCTGGCCGAGGKCCTCGTGCATGAATGCCTGAACATGGCGGCGCTCTGGCGGCTGCCCATGCTCTTCGTCTGCGAGAACAATGGCTGGGGCGAATTCCTGCCGACCTCGAAGCAGCTCTCCTTTGCATTGAAGGATCTGGCCGCCGCCTACCGGATCCCGCATGTCCTGGTCGACGGCAACGATGTCGCTGCCGTTGCCGAGGCCGCCGCGCGGATCGTGCCCGAGGTCCGGGCGGACGGCCCGCGCATCCTCGAATGCATGACGACGCGCGTGCGTGGCCATTTCGAGGGCGATGCCCAGAAATACCGTGATGCCGCCGACCTCGCTGCGCTGAGCGAACGCGACCCGCTGCGGATCACCGCGACGCAGCTGGTTGAGGCCGGCATCGCCGAGGACGCCTTGGCCAGCATCACCGAAGAGGTCAAGGCGCGCATTCATGCCGCGGTCGAGGCGGCGCGCGCGGMACCTGGCCCCGGTTTCGAGGCTGCGCTCGCGGATGTCTACACAGCGGCGCCAGCCGGGATGGAGGCACACTGATGCCGGAGCTTCGTTATCTCAAGGCGATCAACCTCGCCTTGGCCGACGCGATGGCGGCCGACCCCACCGTCATCCTGATCGGCGAGGATGTCTCCGAGGCCGGCGGCGCCTTCGGGGCCAGCCGCGGCCTGCGCGAGCGCTTCGGTGCCGAACGCATCGTCGATACGCCGATCTCCGAGGCCGCGATCGCGGGTGCCGCCGTGGGAGCCGCGCTCAGCGGCCTCAGGCCGGTCGTCGAGATCATGTTCATGGATTTCACCACGCTGGTCATGGACGCGATGGTGAACCAGGCAGCCAAGGCGCGCTTCATGTTCGGCGGCCAGAGCTCCGTGCCGATGGTGCTGCGCACGCCGCATGGCGGCGGCCTTGGCGCCGGCCCCCAGCATTCGCAATGCCTGGAGGCCTGGTTTGCCCATGTGCCGGGGCTGAAGGTCGTTTGCCCCTCCGACCCGGCCAGCGCCTATGGCCTGCTGCGCGCGGCGATCGCCGATCCCGACCCGGTCGTCTTCGTCGAGAACAAGGCGCTCTACGCCATGAAGGCCGACGTGCCGGCCGAGCTGCCGGTCATCCCGCTCGGCCAGGCGGCGACGCTGCGCGAGGGCAGGGATGTCAGCATCATTGCCTATGGCGCCGCCGTCCACACGGCCCTGGCCGCTGCCTCCCAGCTCGCGGGGGAGGGCGTCGAGGCCGAAATCCTGGACCTGCGCAGCATCCAGCCCTGGGACGAGCAGGCCGTCCTGCGCTCGCTCGCCAAAACCCATCGCCTCGTCGTGGTGCACGAGGCCGTCGAGGCCTTTGGCGTCGGCGCCGAGATCGTCGCCCGGATGGCCGATATCGGTTTCGACGAACTCGACGGGCCGATCGTACGGGTCGGCGCACCCTTCATGCCGGTGCCGTTCTCCAAGGGGTTGGAGACGGCCTACCTGCCTTCCGCCGAGCGGGTGGTGCAAGCCGTGCGCCGCACACTCGCCTGAGATCGAGAGGAACACCCGTGTCCGACAGCATTCTCTATGAGCGCCGTGACGCCACCGCCCTGATCACGATCAATCGGCCAGCGACGCTGAATGCGCTCGACATGGCGACGCTTGCGGCGCTCGACGAGGCCGTGGGCCGCGCCGGGGCCGATCCGCTGGTCAAGGTCGTCGTCCTGACCGGAGCCGGCGAGCGCGCCTTCGTCGCCGGCGGCGATATCGCCGATCTCGATAGCCGCCAGGGCCTGCCGCATTATCTCGAGCTCGGCGAGCGGCTGCACAGCGTCTTCCGCCGCATCGAGACGCTGGACAAGCCGACGATCGCCGCGGTGAACGGCTGGGCGCTGGGCGGCGGCACCGAATTGCTGCTCTGCCTCGATATTCGCCTTGCCGCGAGCTCGGCCAAGTTCGGCCTGCCCGAGATCAATCTGGGCCTGTTCCCCGGCGCAGGCGGCTCTCAGCGGCTGATCCGCCAGATCCCGCTGTGCCGGGCGAAGGAGCTGATGTTCACCGGCGGCCGCATCGATGCGGCCGAGGCGGAGCGGCTCGGCTTGATCAACCGCGTAGTGCCCGATGCCGAACTGCTCGACCAGGCGCTGGCGCTTGCGGCCAGCATCGCGACCACATCCCCGCTCGTCCTGAAACTCCTGAAGCGCACGCTCAATGACGGTGCGGATATGCCGCTGCCCTCGGCGCTGCGCCATGAGCAGGCGATGATCGGCCTCGTGCTCGATTCCGCCGACGCACATGAAGGCTGCCAGGCCTTCCTGCAGAAGCGCCAAGCCAGCTTCCGGGGCGTGTGACCATGTCGAGCGCCGCCCCCATCGTGATGCCCAAGCTCGGCCTGACCATGACCGAGGGCCTGCTCGCGTCCTGGCGCGTCGGTCCGGGCGACAGGGTTGCGGCCGGCGACATCCTGTTCATCGTCGAGACCGAGAAGATCGCGACCGAGATCGAGGCCCAGCAGGCCGGCAGCATCGGCGAAATCCTGATCCCGGAAGGCGAGACGGTCCCTGTCGGCGCCGTGCTCGCAACCTGGGCCGGCGCGGCCCCGGCTGCCGGGGTGCAGAAGGCCGCAGCTCCGGAGATGACCGCGGCCAAGCCGGCACCGGAACCGGTGTCCGTGCCGGCGCCAGTTGCGGGGGATCGCGTGATCGCGACGCCGCTGGCGCGGCGCATCGCCCGCCGGCATGGCCTGGACCTGGCCTTGGTCGCAGGCTCCGGCCCGCGCGGCAGGATCAAGCAGGCCGATGTCCAGGCGGCTCTGGCAGCGACCATCGCACCGACCGAGGCGAACGCCCGACCGACTCCGGCCGTGCGAGCGACGTCCGACCGGCGACGCCCCGCCAGCACCATGGAAAGGATCGTCGCGCGCCGGCTGACCCTGTCCAAGCAGACGATCCCGCATTTCTACGTTCATGCCGAGGCCGATATCTCGCGGCTGCTGGACCTGCGCGAGGAATTGAACGGCAGCGGCGGGCAGACCCGCCTGAGCATCACGCATTTCATCATGGCGGCGGTGGGCCGGGCCCTGGTCGAGATGCCGGCCTGCAACCTGCTCTGGGCCGAGGACGAGATCATCGAGCTCGCCAGTCCGGATGTCGGGCTCGCGGTCGACAGCGAACGGGGCCTGCTCGTGCCGGTGCTTCGTGAGGCCGGCCACCTAAGCCTGGATGCGGTCGCTGACGGGTGCGGCGATCTCGTTGCCCGCGCCCGCTCCGGACGCCTCGCGAGCGCCGAGCTCGAAGGCGGCGCCATCTCTGTCTCCAATGTCGGCATGTTCGGCGCCTCGCATCTCGTGCCGATCATCAATCCCGGCCAGTCGGCCATTCTCGGCGTCGCGGCGCAGAAGCCGGTCTTCCGGCCGGATGCGAATGGCCTGCCGAGCCTGCGGCGCGAAATCGGTCTGGTTCTCTCCTGCGACCACCGCGTGCTCGACGGCGTGCGGGCGGCGCGCTTCCTCGATCACATCGTCAACACCCTTGAAAACCCGTTGCGGCTGCTGCGCCAGCGCGCGGCGGAGCGGAGGCCAGCATGAATTTCGACCGCAGCGACGAGCAACAGATGCTGGCGGAAACCGCGCGGCGGGTCGGCGAAAAGTTCGGCCTGGACTACTGGCGCGAGCTCGACGCGAAGAAGGAATTTCCCAGCGCCGTCTGGCGCGAGATCTGCGCGGCCGGGCTCTGCGGCATCGCGATCCCGGAGGAATATGGTGGCGCCGGGCTCGGCATGGCCGAAGTCGCGATCGCGGTCGAGAACCTTTGCGCGGCGGCCGGCGGGTCGACGCTGAGCCAGATGTTCATGTGCAATCCGGTCTTTGGCGGGGTGACCATCAGCCGCTTCGGCACCGAGGCGATGAAGCGCGAGCTCTTGCCGGCGCTGGTGGCGGGCGACGCGCTGTTCGCGATGGCGCTGACCGAGCCGGATGCCGGTACGAATTCGCTCGCGCTCAAGACATTCGCCCGCACTGACGGCAATGGCTGGCGCCTCAACGGCCAGAAGATCTGGATCACCGCGGTGCCCCAGGCTACGAAGATGCTGGTCGTCGCGCGCACCCGCAAGCTCGAGGAGGTCAGCCGCAAGACCGACGGCATCAGTCTCTTCCTCATCGATGTCGACAGGGCGGGGCTGACCCATCAGGCGATCGAGAAGGTCGGCACCAACACCTTGCCCTCCAGCGCCGTGTTCTTCGAGGATGTGCGCGTCGAGGGGCATGAGCTCGTCGGCACGCTCGATGGCGGCTTTCGCGAATTGCTCGACGTGCTGAACACCGAGCGCATCGTCACCACGGCCGGGCTGGTCGGCACGGCCGAACTCGCGATCCGGCTTGCAGCCGACYATGCCCGCGAACGCAAGATCTTCAACGGCGCGGCGATCGGCTCCTATCAGGGCATCCAGTTCCCACTCGCCGAGGCGCATATCCAGCTGGAATGCGCCAGGCTGATGAACCAGAAGGCGGCGGCGCTCTACGACCAGGGCAAGCCCTATGGCAGCGAGGCCAATATGGCGAAATGGCTTGCCGGCCACGCCGCGGGGCTGGCGACGGACCGCGCCATCCAGACCCTCGGCGGCATGGGTTATGCGAAGGAATACCATGTCGAGCGGCTCTGGCGCGACGCGCGCCTGTTCCGCGTCGCTCCGGTCTCGGAGGAGATGATCCTCAACTATGTCGCCCAGCATGACCTGGGGCTGCCGCGCTCCTACTAGGGCATCGGCCCGAAAAGTGGATTGCGGTTCTCGGGAAAGCCGATGCCATCACAAAGGGTTAGATCATCGGACCGGATACGATTTCCCTGTCTGATGATCTAGGTGTGAGCTCTCAATAGGTTGTCCATCCGGTCCCGAGCGAGGAAGCTGAGGTTGCGAAGCTTCAGTCTCCATCGAAGGAGGACCGGATGAACATCCACAAGAATGCCCGTCTGACGCAGTTGGGTCGAGAGCGGATCGTGCGCATGGCGGCGGCAGGCACGGCCTCTGGCGTGATCGCCAAGGCGGCCGGCGTCAGCCTCAAGACCGTCCATAAATGGATCGCCCGCTTCGCCGCCGAGGGCATGGCCGGGCTGGCGGACCGCTCGTCGCGTCCGCACCGGCTGCATCGCCCGACGCCGGCAGGCCAGGTCGAGCAGATCATCGCACTGCGGCGCCAGCGGCTGAGCGGCCACTCAGAGCGCAGAGCCGAAGAGCTGCCGCGCTGGCTCCATCACTACAACTGGCATCGCCCCCACGGCGGAATCCAGGCCAAGACACCCATCAGCAGACTCGCTCGCGACGAGGACAACCTGTTGACGCTCCACATC